>CAYUYT010000122.1:0-579 GCA_964449345.1 uncultured Spirochaetia bacterium
CATTTCGCTTTAAACTATAGAATCTATCTTGAAAAAATGATAAAGATAAATACCGGTAAGAAACGCAGAGTTGCGTTTCTTACGAAAAATATTTTTACTAAGAATAAAGGAGGGTGGTATTATTGTAAACCTTTGCAGGGAAAGCATATAAGTTTTTATAAATTAACGTTTTCAATAAATAGGGGGCAGTGTTCTGTAAAACTAATTTCTTGCCCGTAATCAAGCTTAACGTAATCGATAGTTAATTCCTCGCCTTTTTTAATACCTTTTAATGCATAAAGCGTTTCAATATTTTTTTCATAATCTCTTAAAATATTTGTGTTTGCGTTTTTACTGTGGTTAATAAATACTGAAATCGTGGTAGTAAAAGCATACATGGTTTTCTTTTTATCCCAGAAATAAGAATAACGCACAATATTTTCAATATTTTTTGAATGGTTGTTTACAGGAAAAAGTATTACCGGTGAAACAAGAATGTGTTGTTTGGCGGAAAAATCTTTTTTTGCAATTACGCATTTGCCTTTTTCCCTATGGTTGATAAGTATTAAGTTTTCATATTCAACTATGTGAGTAATTTTT
>CAYUYT010000122.1:589-4590 GCA_964449345.1 uncultured Spirochaetia bacterium
TGTCATAAATTTAGTACCACCTTACAACATGGTTAAAATGAGTTCACGTAGGATAAAACACGCTGAAACTGAAGAAAGTCCGCTTTTATCATAATCCGGCGCAAGCTCAACAATATCCGCTGCTTTTACGTTTAATTTTTTTAACAGCATTATGGCATTAATAAGGGAATTTGTATCAATTCCCATTGGCTCTGGAGTGCCTGTGCCCGGAAGATATGAAGGGTCTAGCACGTCAAGGTCAATTGTAACGTATGCTGGAATATTTACCGGTATTTTATTTATTACCTGTTCAAAGTTGTCAAGGTTGAAAGGATACAGGTTTGTTTCTTTTTTTGCCAACGCCCATTCTTGTTTTGTGCCAGAGCGTATTGCAAATTGATAAACGTTGTTAAATCCTATAATTTCGCCAATTCTTCGTATAATGCATGCATGAGAAAGTTCCTCGCCTAAATAATTTTCCCGCATATCCAAATGTGCATCGAATTGAATTAAAATTGAATCGGGATATGTATTTGTAAAACTTTTAAAAGCGCCAAGGGTAACGAGATGTTCACCGCCTAACAAGACCGCCTTTTTATTAGAATAAAAAAATGGATTTAATTCATTCTCAATATTTAATAAAGTTTTTTCTGCATTACCGTGTATGATTTCTGCATTACCACAGTCATAAATTTTGTAATCTGCCATATCCTTGTTTTGGTAAGGCGAATACGTTTCTAATGCTTGCAAAGTATTTCTAATTGAATCAGGACCAAACCTTGCACCCGGGCGGAAACTCGTTGTACTGTCAAAAGGCGCTCCAATAATAATTAGTTCGGCTTGTTCAGGAGTATTTGCTTTGAAAAATTCTTCGTTAATATTATACACGGTTTATTGCCTTTTTTAAAAATTCAGGCAGTGCTATTAAACTTTTGTGAATATCAGCATTATAATATTTGAAATCAAAATTTTGCTGTTTAAGTTTTTGTTCGTCAAAATTTTTGATTAGGGAATATTTTTTCGAACCAAAATAGAAACTCCACGTTCCTGTAGGGTAGGTTGGAGTAATTCCTGTATAAATTGAAACATGGGGGAACAGCAATTTTAATATATTGTATACACCGGCAGTTTCTTTTGTATCATACATAAAGCATCCGCTTTGTCCGCATAAAATTCCTTCGGGGTTTAGCGCGTTATAACAAAGAGTGAAAAATTCCTGCCCGAATAATTTTGCCGCTTCTCCGATAGGGTCTGTTGAATCAACTATAATCACGTCGTATTTGTTAGAATTTTTTTTCAGAAAAGTAAAACCGTCTTCAATAAAAAGTTTTGATTTTTTATTACATAGCGCCGATTTTGTAAAATCAAAGTATTCTTTGCAAACGTCGACGACTTGTCCGTCAATTTCGCAAAGATGCGCGTTTTTTACCTGCCGATGCTTTAATACTTCCCTTAGAGTCCCGCAATCACCGCCTCCAATTATTAAAACGTTTTCCGGCCTTGGATGTACAAACATTGAGGGGTGTGTAATAATTTCATGGTAATAAAATTCATCTCTTTGTGTAAGCATAACGAGTCCGTCAAGAGTGAGCATTTTCCCATAATCATAGGTTTCAAGCACTTCAATTTCCTGAAAACGCGATTTATTTTTATACAACCTTGATTTGATTTTCATTGTTAAGCCAAAACCGTTTAATTGGTTTTCAAAATACCAATGTTGTTCTGTTTTTTGCTTTTGTTTTAATACCATAGTATAACTCCTGCCCATACGCACCCTGTTGATTCTACAGTGTGTTCTTTTGCTATGCTTTTAATTTCTTTTATCTTAAGCCCGCGCATTTTAATACCCTGAGCTGCCATGTTTCTTACAATTTGCTCAACTTCTTCTTTATGGCCTCTTGCAGAATATTCCATTATAAGTCCCGGCATTTTTTCGTCAACGGGAAAGCACGCCGCAACAGCCGCAGAAATTTTTTCTCCCGGTATTTGACTTGATATTGATGCATAAGCAACGGGAACTAGCGCACCGTATGGTAAATTAACGGGATTTATTTCTTTGCATTTCGGTGGTATGATTGAAGACATTTTAATTAAGTTAGTATTGCCAACTTTTGCATCCATTAATGCTCCGTCAAAAGCGTTCAAAGGCATAAACCCTTCACTTGCGCCTGCGCTGAAAAAATATGTTTCCGGTGTTTTTACTAACATTATTTCCTCACTTTTTAACTAACATCGAGAAAAAGGGGAGCTTGCTCTTCAAACTCAATTTTCTCGTTTTCGTTGTAACGGTAATCAATTAATAATTCTTGCCCTTTTTTTACTTTTTTAGTGGTATAAAAACTTATGGTTTTGTTTTTGTAGTCAAAAATATAGTTTAAATTTTGTTTTTTAATGCAATGATTGACAAATGAGCATAAACCAAAGGCAATATAACCCGTTGTTGAATTGGGATTATCAACGAGGTAATAATCTTTTAATTGTGTTTTATTTAAATTTTCTATAAAATCTGCCACATAAGGAACGATGAAAACCGTTTCTTTTTTCTGAAAATCTCTTGCTGCGACAACGCATAACCCTTTATTGTCCGTTCTAATTAGAACGACATCCTGATTTTGAAATACTCTTTTATACACTGTTTTCTCCTGCTAATTATTTTATTAATTAACTAAAAGAAGGTGTATAAACTGCGTCGGTTTTTGATATTTTACCTGAAATACCTCGTTTTATTTCATTGTATTCATACCGTTTTGAAAATAATGCGTTAACGAGATAATCAAGAGCAATTTTTGGTTTCAGGGTTTCTCCGCAAGTAAAAATATCAACAGCGCAATAACCGTATTCAGGCCAAGTGTGAATTGCCAAATGAGATTCGGCAATAACTATAACGCCGCTAACACCGAGAGGAGAAAAATGATGGAAACTCGTTGTTACTATAGTTGCGTTTGCTACATTTGCTGCGTTAAGCATTTGTTTTTCAATAAAATTAACATCGCAAAGCAGATGAGTTGAAGAACATTCGTATAATTCAGCGAGAATATGCGTACCTAGTGCCATATACGCGCCTCCTTTTTATCCATAGATTTTTTTTAATACAGGGATTAACCGGATAACGCCGATCTTACATAGTAATCTATGAATAAAAAGGAGGCGTTACCACAAACTGTATGTTTTACAATATAAATAAGTTTGCAGTAATGTCAATTTAAAATGTTAATATTTTTTTTATTAATCAATTTATTTAATAAAATATAATGTCATGCTAATAAAAATAAAAGCATTTCTTCCATATAAAATATGCATGAAAACATTTTTACCAAGAATCAAAGGAGGGTGGTATTACCTATTTTTAAACTTGCATTTAAAATTAACTTATTATTTCAGTAATGGGCTAATATTTGACATAAGTTCTTCGTAAGTTGTGTATTCCGGGAAATCAGGGTATTTTTGTTTAACTTTTTGTGGTGCATTAAATAAAATTCCCTTGTCTGCTTGTTTTAACATTGAGATATCGTTAAACGAATCACCGATTGCGATGGTGTTGAAATTAAGATTTTTAAAACTCTGAACTGCTTTTCGTTTATGGTCATCTAAACGCAAGGTATAGTCCTGTATGTAACCCCGTCGGTCAGTAATTAAAGAATGGCAGAATAAAGTTGGGAATTCCAGTTTCCCCATAATTCCCATTGCGAATTCATAGAAAGTGTCTGATAGTATTATAGTTTGCGTTTTTTTTCTAAGCCAATGTAAAAAATCAACTGCACCTTCAAGAGGATTTAAGCTTAGTATAACTTCTTGAATATCATTTAAAGTTAAATCGTTTCTGAACAGAATATCGAGACGCTTTTCCATCAGTTCACTATAATTTTCAACATCCTTGGTCGTTATTTCAAGCTCTTTGATTCCCGTTTTTTGAGCAAACTCAATCCATATTTCAGGAATTAAAACGCCTTCCAAATCTATGGCAACGATTGTAGGTTTCATGTTTTCCCCTGCTATATTAATATTAACAGATGTTTTTGGGG
>CAYUYT010000122.1:4600-10302 GCA_964449345.1 uncultured Spirochaetia bacterium
ATTAACAGTATATGTATAAAAAAAATAATTTAATAAGTAAATGATAAATAGGAAAAAAAATATATAACGTAAAATTCTTGCCAAAAATAAATTACGTCGTTATTTTTTTGAAAAACAAAAGTGGTTGTTAATAAATTACTTTTCATAAGGGAAGGGGACTTTAATGGCAGAAAATGAAAACCCAATGCCTAAAGATTTTATTAGGCAGATTATAGAAGAAGATATAAAAAATAATAAAAATAGCGGAAATGTTGCCACCCGTTTCCCGCCTGAACCGAACGGATATTTACACATTGGCCATGCAAAATCAATTAATCTGAATTTCGGTGTTGCGCTTGAATATAACGGAAAGTGCAATTTACGTTTTGACGATACTAACCCGGAAAAAGAAGAGGTTGAATACGTTGAATCCATAAAACGCGATGTTCGCTGGCTGGGGTATGAATGGGATAATCAATTTTATGCTTCGGATTATTTTAAAAAATTTTACGAATATGCAATTGAATTAATAAAAAACGGAAAAGCGTATGTTTGCAATTTAACTGCCGAACAAATCAAAGAAACGCGCGGAACTTTATCAGAGCCGGGGAAAGAAAGCCCTTATCGAAATCGGTCGGTTGACGAAAACCTTGAATTGCTTGAAAAAATGAAGGACGGCGAGTTTGAAGAAGGGGAATGCGTTCTTCGGGCTAAAATTGATATGGCGCATCCTAACTTTAATATGCGTGATCCTGCAATTTACAGAATACGAAAGCAAACCCATCACCGTACCAGTGATGAGTGGAGAATTTATCCCATGTATGATTTCGCTCACGGTATAAGCGACGCTATCGAAGGAATTACACATTCTCTTTGTACGCTTGAGTTTCAGGACCACCGGCCTTTGTACGACTGGTTTTTAGATAATGTATCTGCGCCGTGTCATCCCCAGCAAATTGAGTTTGCGCGTTTAAATTTAACTTATACTGTTTTGAGTAAAAGGCGTTTAAGTGAACTCGTTGAAAATAAATACGTTGACGGTTGGGATGATCCTAGAATGCCTACTATTTCAGGCCTCCGCCGGCGCGGTTTTACTCCTGATGCCATAAATAATTTTTGTAAACGTATAGGAGTGGGTAAGGTTGAAGGTACTGTTGATGTTTCTTTACTTGAATATTTTATCCGTCAGGATTTGAACATTAAAGCTCCCAGACGTATGGCAGTTTTAGACCCTGTGAAAATAATAATAACGAATTACCCTGAAAATAACGAAAAAGCAGAGCAATTAGAAGCGATTAATAACCCTGAAGACGATTCTATGGGGACACGGGATATTCCTTTTTCAAAAGAATTATATATTGAACGCGGTGATTTTATGGAAGACCCGCCTAAAAAATTTTACCGCCTTTCTCCTGGAAGAGAAGTTCGTTTGCGTTATGCGTATTTTATTAAATGTGAAAAAGTTGTCAAGGATGAAAAAGGCAAAATAACAGAGATTCATTGTACTTATGACCCGGAAACAAAAGGCGGAAATGCCCCTGACGGCCGTAAAGTTAAAGCTACTCTTCATTGGGTTAGCGCAAAACACGCAGTAAACTTTGAGATTCGTTTGTATGACCGTTTATTCAATGTTGAAAACCCTACTGATAATAAAGACGGAAAAATCTTTATAGACCATTTAAATCCAGAATCGTTAGTTTTTCTTAAAAATGCAATGCTTGAGCCGGATTTGAAAAAAGCAATGCCCGGAGAAATTTATCAGTTTGAGCGAATAGGTTATTTTTGCGTTGACACTAAGGATTCTCAAGATAACAGCCCTGTTTTTAACCGTACAGTCACCTTAAGGGATCAATGGGCAAAAATGAAGAATAAATAGATTTGAATTTTTAATATATTACAGTTATTCTAATATATCTTTTTCTATTTTGATTTGTTTTTTATTTATTGAAATTCCTAAAAAGGGAATTAAAAGCAGTCCAAATAATGTCCAGATGATAACGCGTATTCTTCGAAAAATACCGAGCATTGTACCGTATGTGGGGTCGAGGTTTAGTATCTTGAAAGTTCTGTTTAAACCTCCGGTGAGAATACCTATTTGTGAGGGAATAAAAAACGCCGCAACAAATATTACGCTTGAAATGATGAATAAAAAGAATGCAATTAAAAAACTTTGTTCGTAGCCAATAAATTTTAATATAACATAATACTCTAAAGCTCCAAATAATTTCGCTGTTAAAATGTAAATATATGCCAGTACATAGTTTTTCTTTTTATTTATCCAGAAATGATGCAATTCATCGTCAATTGCTTTTATTTTTTCTTGTTTTCCTGCAAATTTTTTTCTAAAAATTTTAATTTTCATTAAAAAATTATAAAATCCGGTCAATAGTCCTTTTTGTTGCTTTTTTACGAAGTAAATAAATACAATAATCGTAACAATAATAGCTCCAATGCTTATGACTTTAACTAAAGCCGTTGTTTTTATAATAATAAGAGTAATAATTATTCCTATTCCGAATATTGTTATTGTGCCAAATGTATGTAGAGTATTATATAATACTAAAGAAGAAACTATTGTAGAACTTTTAACGCGTTGTTTCAAGATTATTCCTTTAAAAGTTTCACCTGCAAAGCTTGAGACTGGAGCAATCTCGGATAAAGCCCAACCTGCAATTTGTGTTAAAATAATTCTATTTAGTTTTGCGTTGGACTTGCTATGGTCAATACATACATACCATGCAAAACCCTGAAAAACGAGAAAAAATCCCGGAGTAACGATGGTAATTATTATTTTCCATCCCATTTGTTTAATGTTTTGCCATAAAGTCGTTATGCCTACGTTTTTTATCATAAAAATAAATAGGATTATCCCGAAAATGAAAAAACTACTATTTATTATTCGAAATGTCTTGTTTTTGATATTTTGCTCCGCAATAATTTATCGTATAATAATTTATACTCTGATTTCAAATATTCCAATTAAAAAATATTTTTCCATATTTAATTAAACTGTTTTATATAATTATTTATAAATATTTTTATTTTATTTAAAAATCTTTTAATATTTTTTGATATTAACGTGATTTTACCGAAAATATATTGTATAGTATTTATAATAATTAATAAAATATACTAATATAATTATAAAATCAAAAACCTATGATTTAAATTGTGGGTTAACAAATGAAGTAAAATTTTCGGTACTTTAATTTTAAAATTACTTTTAGTATGGTTATTTAAATTAACTATAATAAAGTATTATATTAAGACTACGTTATGGATATATTTAAAAAAGCGAAACGAGATTATTTAATAGCAATGCTTATAGTGGGTTGCATTGCTATTTTAATTTTCGGTTTTATAAACGCGTTTGTAGGTCGGTGTCTTTTAGGTATTATAGATATTGCATTGGGCTTTTTCGGACTTTTCTTGCTCATTTTTTTATTTAAAAATAAAAAAGTTGATTTTATTTCTAGAATAGTAATAATAATAGTTTTTGCGTTATTCATTTACGTTTTTTTAATTGGTGGATATAGTCATTATGAGGTATTATGGCTTTTTGCGTTTCCATTGGTTTGCTTTCACATTGAATCTGGTAAGAAAGCTATTATTTTGATTTCATTATTTTTAGTTGTTATTTTTTCCTTATCAATTTTACACTTTTTTAAAGTATTACGACTGCCGTATCAGAATGATTTTTTAGTTATTTTTCTAAGCGTGTTAACAGTATTTTCTGCTTTTTTGTATTTTTCAGACAGAATTAAAAATAACGTTGAAATATTAATCCGTGAAAAAGATGAAACAATTAGTAAAGATTTAAAAATGGCGAGAATTATTCAGGAGAATATTTTATCTAACGATGGCGCTTTAGAAGAAAAGTTAGATATTGAATTATATTTTAAACCTATGTTTGAAGTGGGGGGCGATATTTATGATATTTTTTATTTGCGGAAAAATTATTATAGAGTTTTAGTTGCAGATGCTGCCGGGCACGGTGTTCAAGCCGCCTTGGTTACAATGATAATAAAATCCGATTATGATAAAATTAAATATTTTGATATGCCTCCAAATATTGTTTTAAAGTTATTTAACAATGAATTTGTTGGTGATAAAAAAGGTTTGACCATATTTTTTAATTGTGCAATTATAGATATTGACCTCAATAATGATAAATTGCATTACTCAGCAGCTGGACATCCATATCAATTTTTTTGTGATAATAACGGAATTCACGTTTTAAAATCCGGTGATTTTATGATAGGAATAGTAAGAGACAAGGATTTTGAAACTTATACTTACGACTTTAAAACCGGTGATAAAATTCTTCTTTTCACTGACGGAATATTTGAGATAAACAACAAGGAAAAAGCTGAAATAAAAGTGGATACAATCGAAAAAATTTTTGAGCAAAATAGAAAAAATAATATGAAAAATATTGTAGAAGAAGTAAAGTATGCGCATCTTAAATGGAAAAAAAACGAACGTGTAACAGATGACATTACCATTCTCGGTATAGAAAGAAAATAAATAATTTTTATAAAAAAATATAAATTTATTGAAATAAATTCCGAAAAAAAGTGTATAATATTATTATATGGGATTGACGATTTTGCTTATTTTTGTTAATTTCATATATCCTCAATGGTTGAGAGCCAAAAGGGAGGTAAACATGATAAACTTTGACGTATTAAAAGACACTTTTGACGCTCAAATAAAAAATTCTCTAACTTACGAGATATTAAAAGAAAGTAAAAAAATTTGGCAAAAAACATTATTAAAGAAAAAATAGAGCTTCTGCTACAACGGCAGATACCTTTTAGGTGTCTGCCATTTTTATTTCCCCATTTTATTTTAAAATAATATTTTATATTGTTTAGTTAAATATTTTATTTTTTTTCCTTTATTATTTTACGCTAATATTATATTATTGTTATTATATCCCCTAATTAAAGTGAATTCAGCATATGAATAAACGAATAGTTATTATTGATGATATTCCTGATATTTTACTTGAAAAAATATTAAAAGATAAGGGTTTTGAAGTAAATTCATATCAATCAGCGGAAGAGGCGTTGAATATGCTTCAGTCTAATATCCCCGATTTAATTTTACTTGATTTAAATTTACCGGCAAAAAGCGGTTTTGAAATTTTAAAAGAAATAATCAAGCTTGATTTGAATATTCCCATTATCATTTTAAGCGCTAAAGATGCAACTGATGTTAAAGTTATTGGCCTCGAAATGGGGGCTGCAGATTATGTAACCAAACCATTTGATTATGACGAACTCGTTGCCCGGATAAACGTGAATTTTAGAAAAATGCAAAATTTTGATTCTAAAAGAGAAAATGAAGATATATTAGAAAGCGAAGATCTTTATTTAGATTTTAGTTCGCTTATAGTTAAAAAGAACGGGGAAACTATCAGTTTAACCCATTATGAAATGTTGCTCTTAGAGTATCTATATAAAAATATAGGAAAAGTTGTAGCCCGGGAAAATATTATTGAAAAAATTTGGGGAAAACGGATACACGTTAGTTCTAAAACAATTGATAATCATATAAACCGTCTTAGGAAGAAAATTGAGAATGACTGTTCAATGCCGAGATATATAGTTACTGTTTACGGAAAAGGATATAAATTTAATTTTCCTTAGAATTTATTTCTATATAGTCGAACCTGAAAAAGTATATTTACAAAGTTATTTTATTAAATTTTTGTATTT
>CAYUYT010000123.1:0-10167 GCA_964449345.1 uncultured Spirochaetia bacterium
GGGGATTATAATGCCGGAGATTTACCCGAAGCTGATGTTTTGAAGCAATTAGATGCAGAGATAAAAATCATGACATTAACGTCTGGTTATTCAACAACGGATATTATTAGCAAGATCAAAACATTATATTGTTGAATTTAGATTTATAGGAAATTCTGAAAACGCTTTTAGCACGAAGATGAAATTGGGTAAAAATTTAATTTTAAGTTGCAAGAAAATCCAAAAAAGCTAATTTTTGGAGATTACTTAAAATAGGTTTTGAAAGATGACCTAGAATTATATCAACTTTAGAGTTATTTTGCCTATTTAATATTTGCAAAAATGTTTATTGACGCTTAGAATTTATTTGATTAACTTCAAACTACTTTGGAACTTTATAGAACTATTGACGCAAACATAAACAGATTAAGAGAAGGCTTACGCGTTATTGAGGACATTTTACGTTATCAATATAACGCTGCCGGTTTACTACCGAGGGTTAAAGAACTACGCCATAGTATTGCTTCAGTTGATAAAACAACTTTTAGAGGCAGAATTAGTTACCGTGATTCTATGAATGACGACGGCTATGATAATATCGGCGCTAATGAAAACGTGCGTTCCTGCGCAGAGGATTTATTGCGTGCAAATTTTCTTCGTTGTCAGGAAGCAAGCAGGGTTTTGGAAGAACTATTTAAGGTAAAACAATATGAAAAGGGTCTTTATCAGGAGGTAAAAAAAATCCGGTATTCTCTTTATGAGCTTGAAAAAGACGTTTTTTTGCATTTCGGAGATACGGACAACAGAGATGTATATTTAAACCTTTGCATGGTTGCAGATGTTGAAATGTGTAAAACGAATATTTTAAAAAATGTTGAAAAAGCCATCGCCGGTGGTATAACCTCTGTTGTTTTAGAGCAAAGCGGTTTATCTGACAGAGAATTTGTGGATTTGGGTCTAAAAATAAAAAGAATTTGCGCTATTGATAATTTACCTTTGATTATTAACAAAAGAACGGATATTTGCCTTGCAGTAAAAGCAAACGGTGTTCATCTTGACATAGACGATATATCGCCGGAAACAGCGAGACAAATTTTAGGTAAAGATAAAATTATTGGTTATTCAGTTAATTCTTTGGAAACGATTAAAAGTGTTCAGGATTCTCCTGTGGATTATTTGCGTTTTTCTCCCTTATTTGAAGGTAAAAACTCAACAGAAGAGACTGAAAACCGTCTTGATTTTATTCTCGAGCTACACGATGCGGGATCTTTGCCTTTGGTATTTTACGGAGGCATTGATAAGAGCAATATCGCCAAAGTTAGAAAAGCAGGCGGATATAACGTTGCAATTAAAAACGAATTAATGCTAACGGAATCACCTGAAAAAATAGCAAAAATTTTGCGCAAACAAATTTAAGGACGGTACACTACATTGAGTATACGGCTTGATGCTTTAAACGATAAAATTACTGATGTTATGAAATACGTTGCTATCAAAGAGGACGTTAGCCCTGAATTTATTAAAAGCGGCGTGGCTTGTGGAAATATTGCAATTTTTAAAAATAAAAACCGCAATACCCATGCATGCGCAACGGGTAAAGGTTTAAAAACTAAAGTCAACGCTAATATAGGCACATCACCTCTTGTTAATGATGTTGATTACGAAATAGAAAAACTCAAAACTGCAGAAAAAGCCGGCGCAGATGCTGTCATGGATTTATCCGTTGGTGGAAATGTTAATGAAATTAGAAAAAAAATAATTTCAAGCACAAACTTACCTCTCGGCACAGTACCCATTTATCAGGCAAGTTATGATAAATTATGTTCGGGTGGAAAATTAGAAGATTTAACTAAAGAAGATTTTTTAAACGTTTTAATAAATCAGGCAAACGACGGTGTTGATTTTATGACTATTCATGCCGGAGTAACGCGCGAATCAATAAGTAAATTGAAAAAACAAGGACGTATTCTTAACGTTGTTTCAAGGGGCGGGTCAATGCTTGTCAAATGGATAGAAGCCAACGGCAAGGAAAACCCGTTTTATGAATATTTTGATGAAGTAGTGGGCATCTTGCTTGAACATGACGTTGTTTTGAGTTTAGGTGATGGTATGAGACCGGGCTGTATTGACGATGCAACGGACATTGGGCAAATAAGTGAATTATTAATTTTAGGAGAACTTACAAAACGTGCATGGGAAAAAGGCGTACAGGTAATTATTGAAGGTCCCGGGCACGTTCCTCTTGACCAGATTGTTATGAACGTCGAGCTTGAGAAGAAAATTTGTCACGGTGCCCCGTTTTACGTATTAGGTCCGCTTGTAACGGATATAGCCGTGGGTTATGACCATTTTGCCGGTGGCATTGGCGGCGCTCTTGCAGCAGCTCACGGAGTTGATTTTCTATGTTATTTGACACCTGCTGAACATTTGCGTTTGCCTACTATCCAAGACGTTCACGAAGGTGTAATAGCCACGAAAATAGCTGCGCATGCAGGAGATATTGTTAAGGGAATAAAGAGTGCAAGGGAACGTGATTTTTTAATGGCCAAAGCGCGTAAAAAACTTGATTGGGATGAAATGTATAAATATGCGATTGATCCTAAGAAAGCAAAGCGTTATAGGGAAGAATCCGGCGCTGATAAATTTAGCGAGTGTTCAATGTGCGGTGAGTTTTGTTCAATTAAAAACTTAATGGATAATTTCTAAAAAAAAAATATTGTTACGCTGTGCTTTGACGCATTGCGTTTGTTTTAATATTTTTAGTTTAACCGTTTTCTAACCGGGTAAATAAATCTACAGGAAGCAATATGAGGGTAAGTTATATCTCGAATTTTTCTAATGTTACTAATAAAGAAATATTAAATATTATTGACGAACACGTTGAAGAAAAAAAATTTCTTCATATTGTTAACGTAGATTATACTCTATTTATGAAAGGTATGTTTTCCTCAAAAGTAAAAGCAGCTATTCGTTCTGCAGACATAGTTGTTCCTCGCGGCAAACTTATGAATTGGGCTGTGAAATTTGTTACACGCAAGCTTCTTGAAAAAGACCCTGCAATAGGGCTTTTTATGCAAATAATTAAAAAATATGAAAAAAAACCCGTTTCCATGACATTTGTGGGAGCGGTACGGGATATTTTAAACGAATGTATAACGAGAACGAGGAAAAGTTTTCCTGAAATTTCAATTAGGGGAAGTTTTCCTCTCGAAATGATAAAAGGACGGGAAAAAGACGTTCGTGAAATGATTCGAAAAACCGCGCCCGATTTTATTTTCGTTGGTTTGGGAAAAGGAAAAGATGAAAAATGGATTAGAAAAAATAAACAATACTGTACTACGAGTATTTGCTTAGGGATTGATAACGGTATTGAAATTTCAGCGGGTTATAAAAAACAACCGCCATTATGGGTTAAGGATAGAGGTTGGGAGCCGTTATTGAAATTACTTAAACGCCCTTGGAGAATTTTCGGAGTATTCAAATTTTTGCTTTTTTACTTTAGTATAATTATTAGCAAAATTAGGAGATAATCAGAATGAACTTTAAGACAATAGATATTAAAGAAAAGGAATGTGAAATTGTAGAGCAAACCCTACTCCCGATTAAATTTGAAACTTTAATTATAAAGGATTATAAAACTATGGGGGCTGCAATAAAACGCCTTGCTGTTAGGGGTGCTCCGGCTATCGGTGTTGCCGGTGCAGCTGGCGCTTATTTGGGCGCATTGTCTATAAAAACTGATGATTATAAAGTTTTTAAAACCACAATGGATGAAATTATTGGTTTTTTAAAAAATACGCGTCCAACGGCTGTTAATTTGTTTTGGGCTTTAAATGAAATTGAAAAAGTTATAAAAAAGAATAAAGATAAAAGCGTTGATGAAATAAAAAGGGAAATTTTTAAAAGGGCAAAGGATATTCAGGAAGACGACGCAAAGCGTTGTGATAAAATCGGTAAAAATGCCCTCAAACTGGTTAAAAACGGAATGACAGGAATAACGTATTGTAACGCCGGCGCTCTGGCAACTGCGGGAATTGGAACGGCTTTAAGCGTTTTTTATAAAGCAAAGGAAAAAGATATTGAATTAAAAGCTTATTCCTGTGAAACCCGCCCTTTGTTGCAGGGTTCGCGTTTAACTTGCTGGGAATTAATGCAAAACGGAATAGATACTACTTTAATAACCGACAATGCAATTGCAAACGTTATGGATACTAAAAAAATTAATTTTTGCGTTGTTGGCGCCGACAGAATTGCGTTGAACGGAGACGTTGCAAATAAAATTGGAACTTGTTCCCTTGCAATTAACGCAAAAAAACGCGGTATTCCTTTTTACGTTGCCGCTCCATTGTCAACTTTCGATTTTTCTATTAAAAAAGGTATGGATATACCTATTGAAGAGCGTGGCGCTGATGAAATAACGCAAGGTTTCGGGAAAAGAACTGCGCCAGAAAAAATAAAGGTTTATGCGCCCGCTTTCGACATTACTCCGGCAAAATACATAACAGCCATAATAACGGAAAAAGGAATAATAAAACCTCCTTTTAAGAAAAGTATAAAAAAATTAAAAAGCACGGAATAAAATTGCATGACAGAGTTGATTAAACACTCCAATCCTACAATAAAGAAAAAGGACCTTGAAAACGTTTTAAATTGTCTTGTTTCCGACTATATTGCTCAGGGTAATATAGTTCATGAATTTGAACATAAACTTCTTGAATATTTAGGGACAAAAAACGGTGTATCCGTTTCCAGCGCAGAAGCAGGGCTTCATTTGATTTTTAAAGTAATGGATATAAAACCCAAAGACGAAATAATAATTCCCAGTTATTATTATACTACAATCCTTGATGTAATTTACTATGTAGACGCTGTGCCGGTTCTGGTTGACATTGAGCCAAATAGTTATCACATTAGCTTAGAAGACGTTGAATCTAAAATAACGGATAAAACCCGCGCTATAATTATTCCTCACTTATTCGGTTTGCCTGTTAATATTGAAGAATATATGCGTTTTAATGATATTGAAATAATCGAAGATTGCGGACATTCTTTGGGTGCGGAGATAAAAGAACGAAGGGATTTAACCCAAGAAGAAGAAATACCCGGAAAGAAAACGGGGAATTTCGGGGATTATGCAATTTTTAGCTTCTACGCAACGCGCATGATAACAACGGGGCAGGGCGGTTTCGTTGTCAGTAAAAAGAAAAAGAATTTGGAAAGTATAAAAGATTTAATTCAATACGACGAGCGAGATGATTATAAAGTACGGTATACTTATAATTTATCTGATATGCAGGCGGCGTTGGGTTTGAAACAGATAGATCTTCTTGATTATTTTATTAATGTTAGGCGTGAGATTGCGCATATTTTTAATAAAAAATTGCTTGCCGGAAATCATAAAATTCCTGAGGATCACCCTGAACGTTCTAATATTTATTATCGTTATCCGGTACGGGTAAAAATTCCTGTAAAAGATGCTATTGATTTATACCGTAAACAAGGAATTGAAGTAAAAAAACCGGTTTATAAACCTCTTCATCATTATTTGAGTTATGATAGGAATAATTTTCCTAATACTGAGGATGTTTATATGAGTACTGTATCCGTACCCATTTATCCTACTCTGCACCCTTCACAGGTTGAATTGATTTCTAAAGTACTTCCAAAGATATAGCGAGGTTTTTATGTATGAATTAAGAGTCGAAGGAGATTTTTCCGCATCGCATCAACTTCGTGGTTATAAGGGTAAATGTGAAAATCTGCACGGACATAATTGGCATATTGAGATGTATGTGCGCGGGGATGAGTTGAACGAAATAGGAATACTCGTTGATTTTAAAGATTTACGTGAAATCTTAAAAAAAGTATTAACAATACTTGACCACTCATTTTTAAATGATATAATACCTTTTAACGAAATAAATCCTTCTGCTGAGAATATAGCAAAATTTATTTTCGACAAAGCTAAGGATTATACCGATAAATTAAATATAGAGCTTTATAAAATAGCGGTATATGAAACGCCTAAGTCAATGGCTGTTTATATTAACGATTAATTATGATTTAGTATTTTTTGTTTTTTTTTTTATTGACATAATCTCAAAACAGATTTACTATTTTATAAATTTTTGATAAATTGTCTTGGCCCGGAGTATATGTGGATAAGGAAGAGTTAAACGTAAAAAGTGAAACATCTACGGTTTCTTATGTTATACAAGAACTTGAGAAATTTTGCGATAACAATGATATAAATAAAGATATTGGTGAGAATATTGCTATTGCTTGCGATGAAGCTATTACCAATATAATTATGCATGGTTATGAAGGCAAAGGCAACGGAAATATACACGTTGTATTTACTTTTGATGATTCATCTATTACAATAGAACTTAGTGATTGGGGCAAACAATTTACTCCGCCTACTGAAATAAAAAAGAAACCCAAATTTAAACTTGATCAGTGGGAAGTGGGCGGTTTTGGATTGATTTTAATGAATGAGTTCATGGACGAATTAAGATTTACACATGATGAAAAACAAAAATGTAATAATTTGCTTATGAAGAAATACCTAGATTAAGCTTGGAGGAGTTGAAATGGAGCTAAAGACCAGAAAAGAAGGGAAGGTCACAATTATAGAATTAGAAGGTAGACTTGATGTACACCTTTCCCTAGAAATTGAACAAGCAGTTAATGATATAATTGACAAGGGGGAAAAATATCTTCTATTCGATTTGAAAGGCGTTCAATACTTATCGTCTAGCGGTTTAAGAATTTTTATCGCGGCGATGCGTAAGCTTAAAAGTATTGACGGCGCTTTAAAACTCGCTAATATGAGTGATTCGGTTAAGAAGATTTTTAAGGTTGTTGAGCTCATCGACTTGTTTGAAATTTATGACTCAGTTGAGGACGCTTTGGCAATGTTTAAATGAAACGCCTTGATTGTATTATTGTTTTTAATAAAAAGAAAGAACATGCCTCGGGGTTGTTAGCAGAAACCGAACATTTTTTAAATGATAGAGATATACATTATTTTGTGTTTGAATACAGCAAAAACCCCGGCGCTGAGAAATCAGTCAAGCATCACCGCCTGTTCACAGATGAAAATTTAAACAAGGTAAAATTTATTATATCAATGGGAGGGGACGGAACGCTTTTATTTACAGCGCGTTTTTTTGTCCGTTATGAAATTCCTATTATCGGAGTAAATATTGGCAAGCTCGGGTTTATTACCGAATCAAAAGCAGAAGAATTAAAACGAGAAATACAATTATTTATTGACGGCAATTATAAAATTGATAAACGAATGATGATTGAGGCCGAAGTTTTTCGAAAAGAAAAACAAATAGGGTCATATATCTGCCTTAATGATTTCGTTATCGGCAAAAACTCTCTTTCTAGAATTTCAACTATAGAAACTTACATTAACGATGACTACATTTGCACTTATGAAGCGGACGGACTTATTGTTTCAACTCCAACCGGATCAACAGCGTACAACCTTTCGGCATTAGGGCCAATTCTGCAACCTCAAATACACGCGATAATTTTAAATCCGATTTGTAATCATTCGTTAAGGGTACGCCCTTTGGTAATTTCCGATGAATCAATAATTAAAACGCGTCTTTTGTCTGAAAACCTGGATGAGCGTCTTGTAACCGACGGGCAGGAATGGCTTAAGCTTGAACACGGGGATGAAATAATTATAAAAAAATCAAAGCACCCTGCAAATATAGTTAAATCTTCAAAAAGGGATTTTTTTAATATATTAAAAAACAAGCTGCACTGGATAGACTAATTTAAAAGTGTTTTGTAAATTTGTAAAATAATTATACCTTTATACTTTACCTGAAAATGGAAACTCTGTTTAATAATTAAACCCGGAAAAAGTAGCTTATGATAAAAACTTTAGTCATTAACAACATCGCGTTAATCGAACACCTTGAAATAGATTTGCACAAAAAATTGAATATTCTATCGGGTGAAACAGGCGCTGGGAAATCTATAATATTAAACTCCCTTGCCGCAGTCTTAGGGGATAAAATTTCTCCCGATGTAGTAAGAACTGGTGCAGAAAAAGCTTACGTTGAAGCCGTTTTCGATATATCGCGTTATGATAAATTACCTCCTGCTTTTGAAAAGTATGAAATTGACATTAATGAAGGAGAGCTAATAATCCGCAGGGAAATTACAACCGATGGCAAAACCAAATGCAAAATCAACGCGCAAACGCTTTTGTTAAATCAAGTTAAGGAAATTGCCGAGTTTTTTGTGGATATTCATTCACAGCACGAACATCAATCATTACTTAAAATAGAAAACCACTTGACTTTGCTTGACCGTTTTGCCAATCTTGAAAACAATGTTGAGGAATTTGCGCAACTTCATTCTTGCTTGAACGAAAAATACAAAGAACGGGATAAATTAAAAAAACTTGAAAAAGAACGCGACAGAATACTCGAACTCTCAAAACACGCTGCGGATGAAATTGATGCCCTTGAGTTAAAACCGGACGAAGATGCCGAACTTGAAGCGGAAATTAAAAAAATTAATTCTGCCCAAAAAATTGCCGAATTAAGCAAACAGGCATACGGCGATATTTATAGAAATGATAAATCCGCAATTCATTCCCTTGAAAATGCTATAAAAAGTGTATCGTCAATAACGGAGATAGACCCTGAACTGGAAAACGTTTACAAAGAAATGGAAGAGGCGTTATTTAAGCTTGAGAACGTAAAAGAGCTTTTATCAGATTATCAAGATACACTTGAATATTCTCAGGCAAAAGCAGATTCGTTAACTTCGCGGTTGCAAAAAATCCGCGACCTTGAAAGAAAGTATTCTTGCGCAGATGTAGAAGAATTATTAAATTTTTCTGAAAATAAAAAACAAGAAATAGAAGAAATAAATAAAAGCGTTGAAAAAATGAAAGCTTTAAACGAAAAAATCAGCGTACAGGAGCAACGCGTTAGTTCTGCTGCTGTGGATTTATCTAAAAACCGGCAAAAAGCATCAAGAGAGCTATCCTCGTTAATAGAAAACGAGTTAAAAGACCTTGGAATTGATAAGGGAAGATTCGCAATCGATTTTAAATACGTTGGCGATAAAAATAGCTTCATAAAAATTGGGGATAAAAAAGTCAAAGTAACGGATATTGGCATTGACCGTGTTGAGTTTATGATTTCCACAAACGCAGGCGAGGAGTTGCGCCCATTAAAAAAAGTTGCCTCGGGCGGTGAATTGTCCCGTGTTATGCTTGCCGTAAAATCCATACTTGCCCGCCTCGATAACGTAAGCACTTTGATTTTTGATGAGATTGATACAGGTATAGGCGGCGGTACGGCTTTCAACGTGGGTAAAAAACTCAAAACTATTTCTAACGACAAACAGGTTTTATGCATTACGCATCTTGCACAAATTGCAAGCATGGGCGATGCAAACTATAAAGTACATAAATTTGAAGAAAACAACAGAACGAAAACAAGCATTAAAGAGTTAACCGGAGAGGATATGATAAATGAAATAGCACGAATGATAGGCGGGGATAGTTTAGGCGATAAATCCGTTGAATATGCAAAAGAAATGATTGCTAAGGCAAACAACGAAACTTTGTTCTAAACAAAAGGGTTTAAAATTTTTTTCCTTTTTTCGTATTTCCCGTATTCTTTAATTCCTATACTGAGACGATTTATTGCGTTTTCATACAATTCCTGAAAAACATTTTTATAATATTCGTTTCTAAAATAGTTTTTCGTTAGTATATGCAAAACGCGTTTGTAATGATTTACTGCATCCCTATAACGGGAGGCAGCAAAGTAGAAATCCCCGTATTTTAGAAAATACGCTATTTGTAAAACATCGAGTTTATCGTTTAATGTAAGTTTTTCCTTAATATTAACGTTGATTTGCCATAGCGCGTTTTTTTTAAAAAGGCCTCGCGTTTTTGCGTTTTCCGTTGTAATTAAGTATGCAGCGGGAACGGAAATGAAAAGCGTTATGCCGAGTATAATTTCAAACATAAAAAACCTTTTTATTTTATTTTCGGCAATGGGTGTGCATAAAATCGTATATTTGTAAGTATATTATAAATTTTTTTGGCTCACAAGGCGCGAAAGACACAGAAATCCCCCGGCTTCTTACTGCAAATGCGGAGGAAGAGAATCACCGCTGTATCACAATCTTTAAGTAAAG
>CAYUYT010000124.1:0-4860 GCA_964449345.1 uncultured Spirochaetia bacterium
AAAGTGGTAGGGTTTAAAACGGAATCACTGGCCTTATTTGACCGGAATATGCAATAAGGTTAGAATAATTATAATAGTTTTTTCTTTCATGACTTACCCCTATACAAAAATGATTAACAACAGTTATTTCGAATACTTTGCCGGGTTTAATCCCTTTGCCTTTTTTTCCTTAATTCCCGTAACCTTTTCATAACTGTTAAACCTGAACCGAAATCCGTATCGCGTGAGTTACCAACAGCGTCGTAAGTATCCGGGGTTCTACGTTCTTGTTTGTTCGTTTTTTGTACCTGTCTTTTTATTGCTTGTCTGTTAATCCGGGAACTTATTTTTTTACGTACAACGCGTTTTCTTTTATATACTTTTTGCCGTGTTTTTTTATTCGTTCTTTTTTTAGTAATTTCAGGTTTTGCGTTTCTAGCAGAAGCAACGCTTTGCAACGGTTTCTTTGCCGTTTTATTCCGCATTGAAGCTTGCGGTTTTGCCTGCTGCGCTTTTCCGTTTGTTGCCGGGGCTTTTTGTTTTGAGCATGAAGCCCAGAATAGAGAAATCATTATTGTTAATACGAAACTTAAGTTTTTAGTCATTTTGCTACTCCTTAACTATAAACTGTTCATATATAATGCAAGGAGCGTGCCAAAAGTATGGTGTTTTTAATTTGTTACTATGTAATTAGTTATGGGTTTAGTCGATTTGCAAGGGATTGCGTATTTCAACACAAATTTAAATAGTCTTGTATTGTTTAAACTGAAATTTAAAATAGTGTTAGTTGTAATGTTTTTAATTTTAATCAAAAAGTTATTGAAATGATTATCAATATGTGTTAAAAAATCTTAGCATTATGATATTAGTAAAGGGGATTTTATGCGCAACGAGATGATTGAGAAACTTACCAAAGCGTATTTACAAAATAATAAACGCGATATTGAAAATCTTGAAGGTATAATGTATGAAGATGAAATAAATAGAGCGAAAAGCAACGCAAAAAATCAGGGCTGGGCTGAAAAAAAATATGAGTACTACATCGCTGATGCTGTTGAAAAAACTGCGGATACAGCGGGCAAATTTTTAGCAGATAAAAACTACAAAATAACGGGAAATAAAGTTATTGAATCCGGAAAAAATATTGCTGATAAAATAGCAAATAGTAATTTAGAGGAAAAAATAGATAAAGGCGTTGATATTGCGAAAGGTTTTACTAAAAAAGCGGGTAAATCTTTTAAAAAAGAGTTAAATAGATTTTCCCGTTGGCTTGATGACAAAACTAAAGAATAGGGTTTAAAAATGCAGTTATTTGAAGGTATAAAAAATGTGAATATGGATTTTCTAAAGGAAAGCATTGCTTTAATGGAAAACACAACTTTTCTAAATTTGATTTGGAAGAAGTTAAAAGAATGGAACAAGTCTTTGAATAACATATATAATAAAATTAGAGATAAATTTGAAGCATATGAATATGTACAAAAAATTCATAAGTATTATGAAAATAGATTTGGAAAACAGCTTAAAAAAAATGACAGCACCGATAATTCAGGTGAAAAAGAAGTAGATACTTTTAAAAAGCAAATTAGAGAACGCTGTAAAGAACTTGATGAATATGAGAATAAAACACTCTTTTTACTTTTTATGCGCAGGGTAAATCATGCATTTGACTTGGAGGTTAGAAAAGAATATAAAACCGTTAACGATATAAAAGATAATTGCGCAGAAATTGAAAAAGCCATTGTACAAAACGAAAAAGAAATTCAGAAGAAAAAAACGCGGTTAAACTGGATACCTATAATAAATAGAGAGTATGATAAGATAAATGATTTTAGCGATGTTATTAAACTCAAGTTAAAAGACGTGTTGTCTTCGTTTTCTATGGAGCTTGCTTATAAATATCAAAACTTTGACTTTCTTTCTGAAAAAGAACAGGATGTTATAATTACGGATATTGAAACTTTTGTAAATAGTTTACCCGAAGAACAAAAAAATATAATAAAGAAGGAAATAAATGCTGATAAGCTTTCTGAAGATGCCATTAGAAACGCGCTGGTTTCCGGTTCTTTGACAACGGCGTTTGCTGCTGTTGTAGAAATTGGCGGGTTTGCTTTTTACATGGCAGCAGTAAAATCGCTAGCTTCAGTTGCAGGAATGTTAGGGGTTACGCTTCCGTTTGGTTTTTACACAGGTGCAACCTCGTTAATCGCTTTCCTTTCTAACCCTTTTATTATGATCCCCCTGCTTTTAGGTGTGGGATTTAAATATTTCAAGAAATCAAACAAGAAAGTTGCGAGAAATTTGATAACAATTATATGCGTTCATATAACGTTAATGTCTGATTTGAAATTAGATGACACCATTGATATATATTCATTAACGCAAAATTAAAGGCAGTAAAATGAGCAGCAATCAGGAAATATCCCAACAGATTATTGATGAATTAACCTGCGGCAACGTGGAGAACGCTTTAGGCAGTCCCTTGTTTAAAAAACGCAATAACCAAAGCGGATTAAAAAGCTTGTTGAAAAAAGATAAGAGCGATGCCGGCGTTGTTTCCCTTACTTTTGGTGACTTTATCTATGATTTAGTTAGGATTAACCCGGAGGCATTAAAAGGGATTGATTTTGCTTCTAAAGAGGATTTATCGAACATTTTTAAGTTTTCTGTCTTTGCCGGGGATAACTATTCTGATTTAATATCTGAGGGCAATGTAAACCGTTTGCAGGGTTACGTTGCAGAACAAATTGCAGCCGGTGATATGTTAAGAATGGGGCATGATGTAGGTTTTGCTGAAGCACCAAATGAGCCGAGTTGGGATATTGAAATTGACGGTGAATATTTTAACGTAAAAAACCCGAATTCTTTTAGAATAATACAGGAACACTTTGATAAATATCCCGATATTCCCGTTATAACTAACCATGAGATGTATGAAATTGCCCGGCAAAAGGGAGTAGAAAACGTTTATACATCTCCTAACATGAATTATGAAAAAATTATCGATACAACGGATAATACAATTGAAGCCGGAGATGAAACTGCAGATTTTGAAATACCGTTAATTAGTTTCGCTGTGGAAGGCGCTTATAACTTGTACGCTTTATATAAAGGCAAAACTAATTTCAGTAACGCTATTGGAAACACAATTAGGGATGCGGGGTCGCGAACTATAGGGGGAATAGCAGGCGGTAAAATTATCTCGGTTGCAGGATTAGCTTTTGGTCCTGCAGGAGGTTTAATTGGCGAAATGGCAGGAGCGATTTTAGGCAGTGTATTTGCAAAACGTTTTGCTAAACTTTTTATAAAAGACAAAGAGGTTATGAAACATAAAAATAGTTTGGTTGAAAACGTGTTAAAGTTATTTAAAACGGTTATTATATCGGGAAGAAAAAAGAAAAATGTTTGGCAAGATAAAAAAAACGTGATTGAAAATAGTTTTGATAAAACTAAAAATAAACCTATAAATATTATCAAGGAATATATACTCAATAAAAAATTCAAAGATGATTATAATTATTTTACTCATAAGCTTGATAAAATCGAACGCAAATTAGAAAATGGTATATATATAAATAATTCCCGTGATTTTTATAAAGAGATTCAAGATTCTATTAAACTCGTTATGCAATCATGGGTTCACCCTGCAAATTACCAAGATGAAATAAAAAGCATTTTCACATTAATCAACGAAATAAATATTAAACTGGAAAAAAAGGGTTTGTTTAAATCTAAAAGCATAAAGCCTGTTGAGATAAAAACGGATAAAGCTGGTTATAGCAGCAAATATACAATAAATTCTGCGCTTATACAGAAAATAAAATCAAAAGACGAGCAGGTTTATTTAAATGTAAGTAAAATATTTGAACGTCTTGAAAAATGTGATTATGAAATTGCGTTTATTTTGATGAGAAAAGTAATTGAACGCGTTGTAAAGGAAATACTAAAACGGAATAAAATCAATTTTTCACCAAAAGGTCCTTTATATGAGAATATAACAAAACTAAAAGCTCTTGAAGAAATTAGTACGAATGAAATCACGCTTTTAAACTTTTTAAGAAAAATCAGCAACACTTACGCGCACGACACCGATTTAAGAACGCCTGATAAGAACTTTGCGTTTAATGTATTTTCAATATTTGAAAATCTGCTTGAACAACTAATTAATTTAATATAAAAAAGGAGATAGTTTTGGGAGACAGAGGTTTATTTGGATTTAGAATTAACGGAAAAGATAAACTCGCTTATACACAGTGGGAATGTTTTCTCCAGAGGGTTGGAAAAAGGCTCATATTCTTTTTAAAAGATAATGGTATAGATAATCTAAGGAAATATGCAGATGAATTAATTGCAGTTGATTATGAAGAAAAGGAAAGAATACAGGAACTCACTAAAGAATTTAAAGAAAAATATAAAGATAAATATTCAGAATTAAAATGTGAAATGATTGAAGAATGCAATTCTGAAGAAGATTATTTTTACTGTTATTTAAGTAATTGTTCTATAAGTAGATCATTTTTTTATGATAACAATTTAAAGCATCCTTATATTATTAGCGATACGTTCTGGTTAACGAACGCGCCAGTAACGGATTATGTTTTTATAATGAATTTTGATACAAACAAATATGAAATTCATATCGGTTCTAATTTTGTTCCTAAAAAGGGGCGTTATAGTGATATGCTTCCTGAAGATTACGATGAAAATTTCCCCACTTATGGAGTTAGGCTGCTTGACGAATTGGATTTTGAAGATATTATGAATATGAAAGAATATGAAATTGATAAATATTTAGATAAATTATCTAAAAAATCAAGGAGAATGCATTCTATCATTCGAAGTAAAAACAATAAAGGTTCGTCACCACGGAGTGCGCATAAA
>CAYUYT010000124.1:4870-10161 GCA_964449345.1 uncultured Spirochaetia bacterium
TATTTCAATTACGATTTAAGTTTTAAACATAAATTTAAATCTAATAATTTGAATAAAATCTAATTTCCGCCCTAAAGTTCTAAATAGTAACAAATTAACAATTGTTGAAATGTTGGCATTATATTTGCCTTATAAATTAACTGAAAAAAGGAGTTATTATGAAAAAAACCGTATCTCTATTTATAACAACAATAGTAACGCTTTTTATTATATCTAACGCGTTATCAGCATTAACGAAACAAGAAGCCAAAAGGGAATGGCAAAAAAGAACATTAAAGGCATTACAGTTTCACGGTGCTTGTATGAATGCAGCAGTAAAAAAATATCAGCGCATGGTTAACGAAAAAAACGTTGACAAAGAAAAAGCAAAACTCGTTCAACGCTACGATATATTATTGTGTACAATCAAAAAACACAGGGCTTTGCTAAAAACCATCAAAGATTTAGGTGCGGATTTATTTGGCAGAACAAAACGGGAAAAATCGCTTAAAGCTAACCGAAAAATATTAAAGATTTATTTAAAACGCTTAAAACACCTTAAAATGAAATTAAAACGGTTGTATTCAGAAGACAATCAGGGCGCAGAGGAGCAAAGCAGCAGAAATAACTCCCGTATAAATTATAAAAATCTTTCAAAACGTGAAGCTAAATTAGAGTTAAGAAAAACCATAAAACAATACATTGAACTTATAAGACAGTGTAAACATAAAGTTTTTGCAAAGTGTAACAGGCTGAGTAAATCGAATCAAGCAACGGAAAAAGAAATAGAACTCATTAAAAAAATCGGGTCCGCAGAATGTGATATTAAAGGGCATTTGTTCGGAATTAAATCCGTTAAAAGACTCTGGGCAATTATTTACGGAAAAGACAAAGAACAAAGAGCGCTTAAATTTGCACACAAAAAAATTAGAGAATTAAAGGATAAAATCCGGAAATACAAAGCTGAACTTCAAAGTTTGCGTTAAGGAGGAATTATGAATAACGTAAAAGCAATATTGATTATAATGGTTTTGATGACAGCCGCACCTAATGTTTTTGCTGAAAATTTCACCCGCGCATCATTGTTAGACGAAGGAAGGCGTTCTGTAAATACGCTTCAGGATTACGACCGCATAAGCACACTTGATTATAATTTTTTTGCTGATGTAAATATTAAATCATTCATGCCTTATCAGGTGGATACAAAACAAGGCCCTGATAGTGTATATGTAATTCTAGGCGCTATATCGACGAAATTTTCAATGGGCGGATTATTGGACTTTTACGTTATTTCTAACGGATACTTGATGTTCTCATCAAAACGCCGGCAGATTATCACAAATGACAACGGGGAGCTTGACCTTGATGAAGGAAAAGCCCAATTTGAAGATATATTTTACGGCGGCCTTGTTGATGTTTATACAGGGTTCGATGTAAAACTAGCTATACTTAAAATTCAAATCGACGGAATAATTACTTACGAAAACCTCTCAAATACTGAATATGAAACACGGGATTTTACAGGACAGGAAGTTGCAACGGATAAACGTTTAGGCAATTATTCCGGCGGCATACAATACGATGCAAGCGGAAAACCGTTATACAGAAGGGTTACGGAAAAAGAAAAAGTCGGCTTTATCCCTGTTTTTGGAATATCACTTTTCGGAATTGAAGTGATAGACATACGCGGTGTTGTTGCTTTTGCCGGTGCTTTAAAAGAAATTACAGCTAATGAAGTTTTAATGGACGTAAATTTTACCCGTTCATTGACCTTAACTTTCGGCTACAATTATTATTCATACTGGAATAACGAATACGGACTGATAGGCAGGGTAAAGGCAAGCATAAGCATTGTTCAGCTTTCAGCAGGAATAGAGTATTTATTTAAAAATCAATACATTGCTGAAGCATTTGTAGAATTTATAGTTGGGTTTGGCGGACGTAAAAAAAACAGCATTAACAAAAGGAAACGAAACCCGCGCACGAGGTATTACGCATCCCACGGATATTATTTTTTATTACGCCTCAACTTTGCAAGAACACCGGAAACCATTGAAATAAAAAATACAAACGCGTTTTCTAAAGGCGTAAAAGTCGGCATAGGCGGACGTTCTTTTTGGGCGCTTAAATGGGAACTGTTTTTCATGTACAATATCTATGAAGACTTAAAAGTTTTCAGGCGGGCAGTTGACAAATACGGTTTAGGTGCTAACTTTTCTATTGTTTTTTAGCCCGCAATGTACGGACATTTAATAAATCATTTACAGCGGCTGAATATTTAATTTGTCGCAAAACCATTGGAACAGGTCGTTGTATTTAATGAAACGTTTGTCCGCAAGGGAAATATCCATACTTTTGCTTTTCGCAAAATACGGTTTGAAAAACTCTTCATCTTTTTCCGTCACATTCCACGTTGTAATTAAATACATTTTTGCGGCTAAACCGAAATTATCCTTTAAAGCGCTGAGTTTATATAAAGTATTAACGAGTTTTTTTCTGTCAAGAGAATTTTCAAGATTAAAAAAACCGGTTTTACATTCAACAACGTGTAAAACGTTCTCTAGAGTAAACATAACGTCAAATTCATTTTCAAGACCGTTTTTATTAATTTTAATCCCCGTTTCAACGTCCGCTTTAATTGGGAGTATGTTTTTTATAACATTATAAACGTATTCTTCAAGCCAGCCTCCGGTAATGTATTTTATCTCATCACCCCCGTATTCATTTTTACCGTATAAATCTCCGGGTAGTGCTTTTGCAAACGCGTTATATATATCCCTAACTTCATATTTAGTTTCGTCATAGATATTTCTAAAAACCTTATTCATATTTGCTGCTAGTTTTCGAATTTTATCACTCTTCTCATCATCAAGATAATTATCAAGCATTTGTTTTGTCAAATCAAAACGGTTAACGGCTTTTTCCCTGTCTGAAGACAATTCATGTTCATTGGTAATCTCTATACCGTAAGCATTTAAATATTCTCTAACGCTTAAGCGGTAATTGATATGCGTTTCTGAGTTTTTAGGATAAACCTGTTTGTAAGTATTTTTACCAAAAGGCAGATAAAAGAATTTCGCGTTATCAAACTTTTTGAAATAATCATAAACCCCTATTGCCATCATCTTTGTGCCGCCTGTAAGGTTAACGTATATATCATCATTAGAATTTAAAAAAGGTGTTTTAGAAAAACGTGCAAGGTCGTTTTCAATGCGCATTAAATCATCCTCAACTACTATAAGCTGCTGCACGTTTTCGTTTTTTCTTATTCCTAATACATCAACAACGTGTTCATAAATGCGTGCTTTTGAAGTTTTTCTCGTTGAAATAAAAAGGAGTTTATCATATTTTTGCTGCTCTTTAAGAAAGAGAACGTTAGGAATTGTTTGTTCACTTAATATTGATATATAAATTTTTGCCATTTTCACCTCAAAAAGTTTTTAGGCATATTATCATATTCAAATGATTATGTAAATATTATTTTTTAAATTGGACAGAAATTCTTTTAATTTAAAGAAAATTCTAAAAACTAGTCCCTATATATAAAATATATGGTAAAAATTTAATTTTTATAAATAAGGTGTCTTTTTTAAATAAGCTAAGGAATTTTTATATTTCATTTTTATTTTAACTCTTGTTTGGGTGAGAGCTGAAATAAAAATGAAATTTGTTTTAGCAGTAATACCGCAGTCCGCAAAATTTTCACCGTTTTTTAGCAAATAGATGGCCTAATTTGACCGGAATATGCACATTGTCGTCTTGCATTTTTATCTTCCTCCTGGTTTAAGTTCTTGTTCCGGTGTTGTTACTCTTGAGCTATTTCCACTTCTTGCGGCTTCTCTGATAATTTTACTGCCTTGCATTTCTATAGCTTTAGCACCGTATTTTTGTACTTCATTATCCAGCATATTAATATATTCTAGTATCTTTTCTTTAATAACTGGCCTTTCGTCTGAATTATCAACAATAATTTTCCATTTGTTAATAAATATGAAAGCGCTCATTTCGTCTGGTCCGAGTAAACGAGATTCCATACCAATTTGAATTGATTTGATTATGAACTGTTTTACAGATAGTTCATATCTCATTTCTTCTTTCTCAAACACTTCTCCTTCTAGTTCGTGTTTTGGTGCATTTCTTATTATTTCCTTGATATCCTTGATTGTATATTCATAACCCATTCTTACTATTCTTATCCAGTCTTTTAACATTTCATCTGATTTACTCATATTGAGCCTCCTGTTTTTAATACTTGTTCTGACATTAATCCTAACATTTGAATGTTAAGATTTAGATTATTGCTGTTTGGATTATTCATTAAATCCGCAAGCAATTCCATAGCCATTCTGCAAACTTTGTTGTTATTCTCAACGAGAATACATATTGACAAAGCGCACATTATTTTTATTGTTTCATCCCTTTTTTCATATTATAGTTTTAATCCTATATTCATCAAGGATAAAATTCTAACGCCCCTAAATGGGCAATAATTTATCTCCTTTTTCGGCTTTCAGACCTGTACTCATCAAGTACTTCTTTAGCCATACTAAGATTTCTTTTAACTTTCTTGACGCCAAATCCAACGCGTTTGATAATTCCTGCATCTGGGTCTATAACGTCTTCCTGTTCATACTTTTCTTTAACTTTCTTCAGCGCTTTCATCATAATTTTTCTGTTAATCAGCATCCAGATTGATGCCATTAAACTTACTACAGCTGAAGGAATACCAACGGTGGTCGGCGTACCGCCTAACATACCATTGGCTTTGTTAATTATTGACATAATCCAGAAATCGATTCCGACTATGCCGTAATTAACCCAAGTTATGAGTTTAAATACACCGTGGGCTTTAGTCGTATTAAAGGCACTAATTATTTCCCACGCAAAGATAATCAATGCTGTGCCATACAATATCCATACAAAGATGTTAATCCAAATGTTCATAATATTCTCCTTTTTTAAAATAGTAGGACTGACTTTTGCCAATCCTCATTGTAGATACATCAATCAAAATATAATGCCCCTCTCTTTTTGTGAAAGGGGCACTACATTTATTCAACATCGCTGTCTTTACGTTTTCTCATTGCGTTTTTTACCTGTACTATAAATACTATTAATAGTACAATTATCAAAACAAACTTGATGATACCTGAAAAAAGTCCGAACAGTAGGCCAATTCCACTCATGTTTATTCTCCTTTGTCTTAATCCTTTATTCATCAAGGATAAAATTCTAACGCCCCTAAATGGGCATTTTTTTATCTCCTTTTTCTATCTTGCGTCTATAATATGGTCTTCGAGTCATAACGATAA
>CAYUYT010000125.1:0-10156 GCA_964449345.1 uncultured Spirochaetia bacterium
CTATCACTAATTCCCCTTCTTTACTCAAAGAAGGGGATAGGGGATGATTTCTAATACCCCATACTATCACTAATTCCCCTTCTTTACTCAAAGAAGGGGATAGGGGATGATTTCTAATTCCCTATACTATCACTAATTCCCCTTCTTTACTCAAAGAAGGGGACAGAATCATGGCACACTTAAACAAACCAAAAGTAGTGGATTTTGCTATAAAGGAACTTACTCACGGCTTATTTGCCGTTGTTGCGATATTAGACAACGGAAAAGAAAACAAACTCGGTGTACATAAAAGCTTAAAAAGCGCGCAAAATTCACTTAACAACGTAAAAGCATTCATTCACGGTTAAAATAAATCAAAGATAAACAACGGCGTTACTGCAATCACTCACAATTTTACATATCAAATTTAACTCGTCAAGTTTTTTCATTATAAATAATTATAAATAATTGCAAAGTTTTAATTTTTAGACTTATGGGGAAACTGAAATTTTCATTATATAATAAAAAAAGAACGCTTTAAAACTATATTCCGGCCTTTTATAACGAATCAAAGGTAAATTATAAGGAGGAATATAACCGTGGAATTGGAAGAAATAAAAAAGATTTTAGAAAAGTATGAAATTGAAGCAGAGGACAAAAGTCATATTTTCGGTTTCATCAACGAGCTTGCGCAAAAAAACGAACAAGAATCAGAAAAAAGCAAGCAAACACAAGGCAATGAACCCGATGTTGAAAAACAAAACTTGCCGGCGCAAAACTTAACGCAAAAAATTCAAGAACTGGAAAAGCGTTTTGAAGATTTTTCACTTAACAAAAACCAATACAACAACCCTGAACTTGAAGACAAAATTAACGAATTAAAACAACAGGTGCCTGAAAAGTTTCAAAAAATAATTCCTTCGGTATCTGCTGATTTACAATTAATGTGGCTTGAAAACGCAATTAAGAGCGGAGTTTTTGATCAGGGTACTGATGAAATCGGCAGCGAAATTACACCGACTTTGACGGGCAGAAACCATGAACCTGTACGGCCGATGACCCGACAGGAAATTGAAAAATTAAGTGATGAAGAATACGATAAACTCGTTAGTTCCGGACATATTGATTTTTTAATTAGAAATAATTTAATAACTGAATAAAGCAAACTAAAACAAGGAGTATTATATGGCAGTATTCAAAAGGAGTATATGGGAAAAAGAGATAAGGAACGCTCTTTTTGCCCGGGCTAAAATCCTATCTTTAGTGAGAAACGATTTTTTCACAGGCGAAGAAGACAGAACGGGTACGGGAATTAAACACGGCGACACTCCGGCGGGTGCGTTTTACGGCGGGGAAACAGTTTACTTTCCGAAACGCGGTGCATTAAACGTAAATGATTATGAACAATCATCCGGGGTAACTATTCAGACAATCACTACTGCGGACACATCAGTAACCATTGATAAGCACAAGGAAATTACATTTGCAATCACAGACATTCAAAAAGTTCAGGCGAATAGTGATTTGCGCACGGGTTATACAAAAGACGTAGGGGATAAACTCCGCGCATCAATTGAAGAAGATTTTTTTGATACCCTGCATAATGACGGCGATATTGACACGGTAAACGTTTCAAGCGGAACGCCCACGTATCAGGAGATTTTATCTATTCAAACAGCCCTTGATAATTCATACGTGCCTGAAACGGATAGATACATGGTTGTTTCCCCTGAACTCGATGCTTGTCTGCGTCAGATTAAAAACGGCACTACGGGAATAAGTGTGTACGTTGAAGCTGACCCCGAAAGCGTTAAAACCGGTGTAATCGGTTATCTTGCAGGTTTTCAGATTATTAAATCCGCAAACCTTCCTGCCGGAGTTGACGGTTTTGCTTTTCACAAAAACGCAGCAGGTCTTGCATATAACTGGGGCGTGCGTGTAGAAACATGGCGGGACGGACAATATAAACGCGATATAGTTTCGGCAGATGCAAGATACGGTGTGGGTGTTTTAGAGGCTGACTTTGTACGTGAAATAGTTCTTACTTAACCTAACTTTATTTGTGCGGGGAAGCGATGTAATTGCACCTTCCCCGCCTATTTAACGGAGCTTAAAATGGCAATAACAACGATAAATTTTGAAAATCCCGAAAACTACATTTACGATGAAAATGAGATAGAAATTAACAAAAAATGCGGACTTAAAAATATCGGCGGTGAAACACCGGTTTATTCTAAGGATAACCCGCAAATCAAACTCGTTGTCCCTCTACCCGCCCGAAAAATTAAATCTGCAAGTTTTGATTTAGATTCAGAAGGCGGCGATGATGTGCGTTTTGTAATGATTGTGAATGATAAAGAGTATTACCATAACGGAACGGATTGGGTAGAGAGCAACGGATATGCCGGGAGCAATAGCGCGGAGGAAATAAGCAACAATATTACGGATTTAATAAGCGAACTCTCCGCTATAAACTTCTTAATTTATCTTCATTCTGAAAACGGAACAACCACACCGCAATTAAACCGGATTCAAGTTGAAACGCTGGTTTTGATAACGGAAAACGAAAACAGAAACTCGTTTTGCACCCTTGAGAAAGCCAAAACAATAATAAACGCATACCCTGAAAATTCCCATGCTTTCATGCTTGCAGATGATATTACAAAAGAAAAAGCTTTACTAAAAGCGTTTTCAACTTTAACGCGTTTTATGTACTGCGTTGATTTAAGCCGTTTTGATACGCTTAGTTTAGAAACGCAAAACGCGTTTATCCGTGCGCAATGCGAGCAATGTGTAAACATACTCTCACCGGAAAGCGCAGCGGGAATAATGCGTGATAACGGTATTACGGAAATTAATGCAAACGGGGAAAAGCTTGAAATAAATATGGCTTCAAAATACGTTATTTGCCCTGAAGCCCGGCATCAAATTGAAAAATATATTGACGATGAAATTTCTATTTTGTAGGTGAAACATGAAAAGCGTTATTTTAAAAATTTATGAAACATATAAGCTTGGTGATAAACAAATCACAGGGCTAAAAAAAGTAATACCCGCTGTATTGTATGAAAATAAAAAACTAATCAAACCGGAAAGCGGAGAAAAAGAAATTCTATGTACACATTCCGCGCAGATTTTTAAAAAAGTTTCATTATCCGGCAATGAAAAATTAAAAATAGGCAACACTCGTTATTCAATTATTCAAATAAAACAAACGGATTTATTTAAATCAATATCCCTGTTCTTAACGGAAATAGCAGGTGATTATTAATGACAATAGAACGTGATAAAATCAAACCGTTTATTAAAAGTGTAAAAAATGCCGGGTTAATTGCAATAGAAAAAACATTATCAAATTTAAAAATCAACAGCGGGTTTAGCATAAACAGTGAAATTACTCAAAGCGGAGTAAAAACGTATTTTACATTAAAAAGCAAAAGTCTAAAAGATATAAATTTCAAAGCGCATCACAATACTTCTAAATGGATGTTAAAATCCATACTTGATAGAAAACGTGAAATAGCGCAAAACATTAAAGATGAAATTAATAAAATAATAAACGGTATTTAAGGGGATAAAATGATTTTAACGGAAATACAAAATTATTTAAAAAATAACGGGCAGGAAACTGATTTGCTTGAAATGAAAAGCAGAGATTGCTGTGCCTTACTTTATAAAGGAGGCCCTGCGCATAAACCCGGCCCGAGAAGGAAACCAACGGTCAATCATATAAGCGTTTATTGCCGCGGAGCTGATTTTAGCAATACCCTTATACGTGCAAATAGAGTTTACTCTCTTTTACATTATCCCGGAATGCTTAAAACCGTAGAAACGGAAAACAAAGTGATTTTTTCAAGCGAGTGTTTATCCCTACCCGCTTATAACGGTACGGACAGAAATATGCGTCATGTTTTCGTTTTTGACGTTTTAATAAAATCAATAGACAAGGAGTAATAAATCATGAGCAATGTTGAAGTGAACATAGCCGGAGCGTGTCTTTGGATTTATCCCGGTACTTTATCCGAAGATGACCTTTTAGACATTTCCTCGGGAATAATTCCGAATTCTGTATCATCGGGATTAGTCACTCTTGATTCAGCCGAAGAAGCAGAAGTAACGTTAACGCGGGAGTTTGATTTTCAGGAGATTGCAACTTTACGCAGAGGCAGTATTGACAACAAAATCAAGAAAAATACTTATAAACTGAAAGTTAATGTTGCCGGAGTACGCGATACAAATACTGACAAAATCGGTAATACCATAAAGCTAATTCAAACGCTTTTACCTTATGAAAAAGACGGAGATACTCTAAAAGGTAAAAATATGGCGGGTGAATCGCAAAGGGAAAAAGCCGTTTCAATTATTGTACAAAAAATGAGTACTGATAACAAACTAAGCAGCACGCCGGATTATTCAGCAGACATGGCTGTTTTTCCGTTATGCGTTAATGACAACGGATTTGATGAAGTTTATTCAGGGGAAAATAAAGGCCTTGAAATTGAATACAAGCTTTTATTTGATTCCTTAGGCAACGCTTACTATAGAAACAGTACTTGGAGCGTGAGCTAATTTTTAATTGCGGAAAAACGCGTTAACTTAATGGTTTTTCCGCAAACTTTTTTTATTAACTTTTAGGAAAATAAAATGATACAACTTATAACGCGATATATTAAGATTAAAAACTCAAATATTAAGATTCGCATTTTGCCCCTTAGTGAACTCGTTACTTTGCTTTACATACTCGATAATGAAACTAGGCTTAAAAACGGCGATAATATTCTAAAAATATCTAAACGTTTTTATAAAACCGGTAAACACATTATAAAAAAATGCACAAACGTAAAAAGACCGAAAAAAAAGCATTTATTTCTTCTTGATTTAATTTTAAAAGTTAATCTGGATACGGTAAAAAAAACAGGGCAAAAAAACGTAAAAACAAGTAAAGATTCTATATTTTCTTTAATTGATATTTTAGCTTATGAATACAGCTGGACAGAAAAATACATTCTTGAAAATATTACTCTGGAAAAAGCTTATGAATACGTTAATTGCATACAAAAAAGAAAGAACGCAGAACTGGCTAAAAATGTAATATCACTTGCCCACGCGGTTCATGACCCTTCCGGCGAATACATTAAATCATTGTACGGCATACTTAATAACGAAAAACGCGTTCATTACAACAACGCAGCAGAATATAAAAAAAACTTAAAAGGAGAAATAAATGAGTGAATCATACAACGCAGGGCGAATTACAATTGAAACCCGGCTCGATACTTCTAACCTTGAAAAAGATTTGACAACTGCGCAAAAACGCGTTTTAGCCTCAATGAACAAAACGCAAAACTTGTTAAAACGAACTGCAAACAACGTGAAAAACACTTTTAAAAATACTGCAAGTGCTCTGTCTAACGCAGTAAAAAACACATCAAAAGCAAAGGCGAGATTAAATAAAGACGTTGCTTTTACACAAAAAATATTGCAAAGCTATTCAAAGCAGATTAGCAAAGCAACGGATAAACTCGTTAAACTTAAAGAAAAAACTAAAGCATTAGAACGAGAAAAATCCGCAGGAAATAAATCAGCGTCTAATGAATTAAAAAAGACAAACAAGGAACTTTCAAAATTAGAATTGAAAATAAATAAATATTCTAAAATTTATCAAGGTATAAAAAACGTAAAACAGCAAATGATAACGCAAAGCGAGCCTGTAATATCAACAGAAGATAAACCGACAACATTGAGAACTCAGCGCGAGGTAAACCTTGCTTCATTTCATTCACGTTATTCAGACACAAACGAAAAATCCGGTTTAAGCATGAGCGAAAAAAAGGCAGAAAAAATTAAACAATCTCTTAAACAGATACTCGCAGAATACAATTTAACGTATTCACAGCTAGAGGCACGGGAACACGAAAATATGTTAAAAAGGCAGGAAATAACCGGACAGGAATACTTGCATTTGCAGGGACTTTTGAATATGACAAATGAAAGAATACGCGTTATCATGCAGGAAAACAGCATAGCCTACGTTTATTTTAAAGATTATCTAAAACAAGGGTTTGAAGAATTCTCCGGTTTAATCGGCAATTCGTTAGTAACGGCTTTACGTCAGGGCAAAAACGCGTTTACTACTTTCGGCAAGTATTTTATGGATTTGCTAAATAAAATGATAGACAGATTGATAATAATGATAACGAAACTACTCGTTATTAAAACGCTATCTGCAATTTTCGGCGGCGGCGGAGGCCTTTTAGGCGGGCTTTTCGGATTAAAAACCGGCGGAGGAGTTTCCAAATCAGGTAAAGTATACAAAGGCGCAGGGGGCATGTACGTTTCAGACGGTACGCATTCAACTGCGGATGATGTTCCCGTTTTGCTTTCACGCGGGGAAGGCGTTTTAAACGCAAAAGTAACGCAAATGTTAGGCGGAGAGCCTGCGATACGTTCTCTAAACAAAACGGGTTCAGTTAAAGGATATTCTCAAGGCGGGTTTGCTTGGCCCGGGGGCGATACAATAACTAACGTAAATGTGCAGGGAAATATAATAGATACGCAAGGTTTAATTGATATTTTGGACGAACAGGCGCGGAATTCAGGTAAAAACTCGTTGTTTGATACCGGCGGTCTTGTTTGAATTTATTTAAAATATTTAATTAAAAATTTAAAAACTTTTATTATAATTGTATAATGAGTCAAGATGAACCATTAAATGTCAGAGTAAATGAAGAACAACTTCAAGGACATTCGACAAGAAAACATTTATACAAAAATATTGAAGAAGAATTACACCTTCCTGTTATTTCTTATTTTACAAGCTTTACTAAACCCGTAATGATTGACGATTCTGATGCTGATATGCTTGAATCTTTAATGCAAAAAATCGACTTATCAAAAGGATTCGCTTTATTAATTAGTTCAGCTGGCGGATTAGGTTTAGCTGCGGAAAGAATTATTAATATTTGTAGAAACTATAGTGGAACAGGGAAATATTTTGCAATTGTTCCGAGTAAAGCAAAATCTGCTGCCACTATGATATGCATGGGGGCAAGTAAAATATTAATGGGGCAGACCTCTGAATTAGGGCCTATTGATCCCCAAATTACAATTACTTTAGATAATCATACACGAAATTATTCAGCTCATAATATTAAACAAAGCTATTTTAAACTACTAAAACAAGCCGAACAAACACATGGGAATCTTGAACCATTTTTGCAACAACTTTCAAATTACAACCCGATGGATATTGAACAATTAAATTCAGCAATTGAATTATCTGAAGACATAGCTATCAGATATTTCAAATCTGGAATGATGTCGAATATGGATGAAACTGAAATACGTGATAAAATTCAGTATTTTTTAACTCCACAAATTACAAAAACTCACGGAAGACCGATTTATTTTAATGAAGCTATAAATTGCGGCTTAAGTATTGAGACTCTTAAACCGAAGACGAAATTATGGGAAAATATTTATGAATTATATTATCGTTTAAATAATTTTGTAAATAAATTTTCTTCAAAAGTGATTGAATATTCAGAAGCTTCATTTTACGCAGGAGGTTAACATGGGAAAAAATAATTTCAATAAAAATATATCAGATAAACTAAAACAAAAAGTAAATTTTAACAAAGCTTTAGAAAATTTGAATAGAATTAATAAAAGAACCAATCATTATAAAAAAAATGTTTATATACATTTTGAAAGTGAACCAAATAAATGGATGAGCGATAAAAATTTACATTTAAATAATAATTCATGATTAAAAAAATACTTATGCAGGGATAGTAAATGTGAACGTTGTGCCTTTACCCGGTTCGCTTTCAACTTCAATTGTTCCGCCTAGAAGACCGACTAATTTTTTACTTATTGAAAGCCCTAGCCCGACACCCTGAAAGTTTCTCATAGAGGAGGGTTCACCGGTAATGAAACTTTTAAAAATATCATCGAGTTTATCCGGCTCAATTCCCCTGCCCGTATCGGAAACACTAAAAACGTAAAAATCACCTCTTTTTTCAAGGGAAACGGTTATTTGTCCCTCAGGAGTAAATTTAATCGCGTTGCCAACGAGGTTTATTAAAATCTGGTCAAGACGTTTTTCATCGGACATGACGCAAGGAATCCCCCCGTTATCCGAAATAAAATCAATTCCTTTATTCGTAAGTTCTAATATAAAAGTATTTTCAATATCAGAAAAAAGTTTATTTATATCCACTTTCCCCTTATTAATTCTTACCTGCCCCGCTTCAATAATGGAAAGGTCCAAAACATCAGTTAGCAATTTTAAAAGCCGGTTCTCTGATTTAAGCATTAAGTTTAAATATTTCTCCTGAGTTTGGCTTAAATAATTTTGCTGCAGTAAGAGTTTATTAAACCCGATAATACCGTTTAATGGCGTTCTTATTTCATGGCTGATATTAGCAATGAACTCGGTTTTATAATAATTTGCTATTTTTGTTTTTTCAAGCGCAATTTCTAAATCTTCGTTTAATTTCTCAAGTTCGCTTTGCGTGGACTCTAACTCTTCATAAGAAACTTCTAATTCTTCGTTAGCAGTCCGTTCATGTTCAAGCGCGGTTTCTAATTCCTTGATTAATTCCATTTGCTTTTGTTCAAGTTTTTTTCTCTTTGTAATATCCGTTCCTATACCGAAAACCACTTTTTCGTTATTAATGTATCCCGGTGAGATGAATAATTCTAATACTTTAACTTTGCCGTTAACGTAATATTCCGTTTCAACAACCCCGCCTTTGTTTCTTAATTTTTTATGTTCAGCCAGAATTTTTTCTTTATCAGCACCGGGAGGCATAAAATCTGCCGGTGATTTATCCGTTAATTCTTCAAACGAACACTCTAAAAATTCAAGCGCTGCTTTGTTTGCATCAAAATAATTTCCACGAGGATCGAGAATTAAAATCGGGTTTAGGTTTTGCTGAAAAAGTTTTCTGTATTTTTCTTCGCTTTCTTCTAATGCACGTTCTTTTATTTTCTCCTGCGTAATATCTGACAAAATAACAATAAAGCCCGTTAAATTTTCGTTTTCATCTTTTATGTAATTCCAATCTACTTTTATATCTAAAACCTCTCCATTCTTATTTTTGTTTTTGTTATAATATGTTACAGGTTTGGGTTTTTCTTTTTTAATATATTCAAAGTATTTTATTAATTGCTCTCTTTCTTTTTCATAGGCAAGCATATAGTAAATACTCGTTCCTATGATTTCATCACCACTATAACCGAAAATATTTTCATAACTTTTATTAATAAAAGTTATAATTCCATCAAGATTAATTTCCTGAATCCCGTAAGGAATTGTATTAATAAGGTTTTTATAACGCAACTCACTTTTAACAAGCGCTATGCTTTTTAAACGATAATCCGTTACATTGCGCACGATTGCAGTAACCTTATTATTGCTTATAGGCGACATCCGGATTTCATAATAAATTTTTTTATTTTGCCTATTTATTTCTATCTCAAAAGAACGCGTTTCCTGTGTATTTAAAACTTTTTGAATATTGTCTAGAATAATGCAGGCGTTTTTCTCAGGAATTAAATCGCTTACTTTTTTATTTAAAAACTCATCCGGTTTAATTAACAAGTCGTTTTCATCATTAACTAAATAATTTAAAGCCCGGCCCTGTTCATCGAAAACGAAAATTAAATCCGGCACGGCTTTTAAAAATTCATCAGAGGAATAAAATTCGTTTTGTTCGATTTTATTGTTAGTATAATCCTTAGTAAGAAAGCCCGAAAAAGATACATAGCTAATATTTTCATCATCCAAAAAAGGTCTTATTTTCCATAATATTGAAAAACTTTCATCATTTTCATTTCGGGTAGTAATATCTTCAAAGTGTTCAGGATTTGAAAAGCACTTTTCAATTGCAGAATTGATTTTATCAATGTTATCTTTATCAACAGAAGGCATTACACACGCTAAATTTTTATTAAGAACTGCACTTTTCTTACAATTATAATAATCAAGAGCGTACTTATTAATAAAGATTATCTCTTTTTTACGGTTTAATAAAAAAAAGATTAGAGGCATTTGATTTAAAACTAAGTAATATTTATTGTTAAAAATTTCCATCGCTATTATATATTTTAAACTATTTGTAAAATTTCATCAATTATTATATAAAAAAAAAGTGAAATATATGCGTTTATC
>CAYUYT010000126.1:0-10116 GCA_964449345.1 uncultured Spirochaetia bacterium
AAATCTAATACTTTCTTGACAAAAATTATACGTTATATTATTATATTGACTATAACTAAACTGCGTCTGTGGTGTATTGGTAACACCGGAGCCTTCCAAGCTCCTGTAGGGGGTTCGAATCCCCTCAGACGCTAAGTCGGAAAATACCCGTAACTTACGCAATAGCAAACAGTTGCGGGATTTTTTTATACACCGAAACCCCAAAATGGAAAATAATTGGAAACAAAGATTTTTTTTATTATATTTATTATATGGCTTCTATTGAAAAAATTAAATCTAAAAATAAAACTTCTTACCGTATTAGATATAAAGATAAGTCGGGAAAATTAAAAACGTATAAATATAATGGTAAGGGAACTTTTCATAATAAGAAATTAGCGGAAAAAGTCAAGAGAATTTGCGAAGAAGAGTTAGATGAAAACTTATTAAATTTTAATGATAAGAATATTGAAATTACTGATTTTTTTAAACTTAATTATGAACGCTCGTATGTTTCTTCCCAACCAAGTTATAAAAAACGTATACGTGCATATATGAAGAACATTTTAAGCTATTTAAAAGAATCGAATATTAAGTATCTTTCGGAAATAAATATTGGACAAATAGAAGATTACCGAATTATGAGGCTAAAATCCGGTATAAAAACGAAAACCATTAACGATGAGGTTTTTTGGCTAAAGAGTGCCTTAAATAAAGCGGTCTCATGGAAGATAATAAAATCTAACCCCCTTGATGAATTGAAACCTCTCAAAGTAACTGACCAGAAAAAAATCAAATCACTAACAAAGGAACAAATAAATTTAGTATACGAAAATTTAGACGAAGAAGATTGGTTATATCCTGTTTTTACATTGGGAATAAACACGGGCATGAGAATAGGTGAGTTGTGTAATCTGGAATGGGAGGATGTTAATTTTGAAAGAAAAATAATTAACGTTCACCAGAAAGAAGGTTTTACACCTAAGAGTTCCGGTAAAGTGATTGAGCAGAGAACTATACCTATAAATGAAAAGGCTATGAGTATATTAAAAAAACTCTATGGAAATTCTGAAAACTTTAAAGATGATTACGTTTTGAGAAGTTTTAGCGGAACTCCGTTGCTTAGTCGTTATTCAGGTATAGGTAATAAATGGAAACGTTTAGCCCAAAAATTGGGGTCCCCCGAAATTACACAAGTTCATTTATGGCGGCGTACTTTTATTACGTACCTTTTGCATAAAACGAAAAACCCCGAGGTTGTTAGAAGAATAAGCGGTCACAAGGATTTAAAAACAATGCAGAGATACATTGATACTTTTGAGGATATGAAACAATCCGCAATGGAAAATTTTAACCTCTGATACCATCTTTAGTTATCCACTCATCAAGTTCTGATTTCCTAAACAAAATCCTTTGTCCTACTTTATGATAAGGAATTTCCCGCCTTTGAACTTTATTATAAATCGCGTGTTTACTAAAAGTTGTATACTCTGAACATTGTTCAATAGTCATGAACTTATCATCATCTGTTACCGGGGCGGAAGCTTCTAAGTTCTTTTTAATTGCCATTACTTCCTCATTAATGTTGGCAATGCTTTTTTTAATATTTCGCAACAGCATTAAAATCCAATCTCTATCCCCGAACTCATCAAAAAGTTCATTGACTAAATCATCCTGCGTATCAGTTTGCCTTCTGTTTTGTCTTTGCTTATCTTGCATTGTTTTCTCCTGTGTTTAAATTTGTTTGTCTGTTTACTACATCTTTAACTACCCGTTGTTTTATCATCAAAAAAATGATGCTCGGGGCAGTAAAAGTAACCGGCGTTATCCCCCTATTTAGGAGGACGGACGTTTTTGGAATTTTGAGCATTCAGTGTCTCTGCAATCACCGGAGCACCCTGCGGATCGCTATTAAAAAATTCTTTGAACTTTTTAATTTTTAGGGGTTCATCCGTGCTAGCCTGATCATCCTGAACACCGCGTTCGTCCTTTTTTATTTTTTGAAAAATCATGATCGATTAACCTTTCTAAAATTTATCTTTATTGTACCACACTTCTATCCATCATCAACTTTCGTTAATTAAGTTAATTGTATCACGGATTTAGCCACCATCAACTTTTGTTGTTAATTAAAACGTCCCGGCACAACCGGGACGCATAACCTTGTCAGTTCAGCTCGCTGTACATCTCTTCATAACGGGATTTCAGAGTTGATAGTACCTGGCTGTAATGTTCTCTCAGCGTGTTAATGATTTTCGCGATTAAAACAGAATCATTCTCATGGCTATTTCGCAAATCAAAATTGCGATAATCATCATTGGCTACCATTAACTTAATTTTGATAGAGTACGATGCAGGGTCCAGCCCTAAAGCAACGCGATTCTATCCTCAGTACGCTCAATCTCCTGCTGAACCGCGTATAGCTCTTCTACTAACCTGAATACTTTACTTTCTTTCACGTTGTTCCTCCATGGTTCTTTTTCTGTTTCAAATTGTTAGACAGGTTATCGTATAACATATGCAAGTTTGCTGAACACCTTTTATAATGTGATTTCAAATCAAGGATGAGTTTTTCAACCAATATTGAATTTTTATCATCTTCATAATTTAGCTTAGGCTTAAAGTCTATGTTATACGATTTGGGTGCAATTGCTATTTTTCTTTTCAACTTCGCTTTAACATCCATAATATCTTTTTGGATTTCAAAAATATCTTTTATCATCTGAAATTGTTTTTCTATATTTTTCACGTTGTTCCTCCTTTATACTATGAGAACGCCGGCTTCATTTATAACGAGATAGAAACCGTCGTTCTTCATCAACGCGTTATTTATTACCAAATCATCGATGTCCTGTTTCAACATCAGCGCTTCTTCTGCGCTAATGCTAACGCATATCTCAGTATTCCGTTTCACGTTGTTCCTCCATGTTTTCTTAAGTTCACATACAACCAAAAAAGGCCGCACCGGATAACTACCGGTACAGCCGTAATTGGTTTTGCCTTTTACGCTACTCCTTGACAGTGTCAATCTTCTGGCACCAACCGATTTCACGTGCGTAAAACACCCTGCGTTGCGCGGGGATATTTTCCTCGTTAATGCCGGTTTCCAAGTCTAGCTCGTCGGGGTCATGTTCGAGAAAGTATACCTTTGCCCGCTCGAAGATAACTTCGTTTTGGGCTAGTTCTAGGTACTCTTCGATGTCTTCGTTAAGATCGTAGAACATAACTCCTTTGGGGTAGTCGAACGTGAAAGCGCTATTGATGATGATAGTGATTCCGCCCGGGGCAACCTCAAGGCCGTTGAAGTATTCAAAATCTGGGGAACCTGTAACGGCAACCGCCTCGTTGATAACCATGCAGAACCGGCTGAGGTGCTGGTCAAAGCCCTCTGTCTCACAACTGCGGAAAGTAAACCGCAGTTTGCCGTATACAAACTTAGGGAACGTCACTTTTGCGTCCCTTTGTAATCTTGACTTTGCTTGAGAACCGACTCAATGAATTCTGCGGTGTACATGTAGATGTAACGCTTATCCAAGGTTTCTATAACCTTATGCTCAGTATCTTTGCCCAGCGCCTCAATCTCTTCGATTGTAAGCCCTGTTCTCGACACGATACTTTTGCGCGATACAGATTCCTTGTTGCTCACTATGGCAAGCCCGGCTTCTAGGGCGATAACCTCTACCGCCGCAGGGTTGAGTTTAATCTTGCCGTTCTTTTCCGTAAACGAGTAAGGTAGCTTTTTTAGCTCAGGTTTACTCTTTAGGTACCTTAGGATGAAACTTTCTGATGATGCTAGTTCCTCGGCAAGTTCTTTTACGGAGATACCTTCTCCGTGAAGGATAGGTTCAGTCTTTCTCACTGGAAACCTCCTGGTAATTTTGTATTTTAACGCCGATGTTTTCCACCGGCAGTTAATGCTGGTTTGTTTTGATTTCTTTCTACTGTGTGTGTGGTGTTTCTTTTTTGTCATTTCAAAAAAAGCCTGGTGAAGCCCTTGTTTGATTCGTGCTTTTCGATGATTGTTATATGAACGGGAGCGGGAGCGGACGGTAATATAACATTAACTTGGAATAGGCTTGCGCATGGTTTTACTTTTGATGTTAAAGCGTAATTAGGTGTTCCAGTTATTCTTAATCCCCGGTGTTCGTGACTCGGTGAGCAGGCGGCGAAAAAAATAGCTGAAATACAAAAAAAGTGCGATTTCGGTCTAGAACTTCCGGCACTTTAGGCATTAGCGTTTACCACAAAAACAACGCATCAAGTTACAATTTCCCAGTGACCACATAGGGAATTAGGCTATAAACTGCCATTAAAAGTTTGGTAAAATACCCCTAGTTTCGGCTCATATTCAGCCGAAAATACGCGTTTTTAGGGGTGGGTCGCGGGTGAAAGTCTGACTTTCCGCCGTGTTTAGACAGGCTAGGGCGCATATTTTACCCGAAAAAGCACGTTTTTTTGATGTGGGTCACAGCTTACAATTATTACCCACAACGCGTTATCATAAAGCGGGGCTCGCTCGCGCATCATTGTTTCTTCCATAAAAAAAGGGGGTAGGCATGAAACGCGGATGAAACCTTATCTGTGTATATATAGGCCGCCGGGCGTATTTTGTGGAGGGAATTTTGCCTACTAGCTTAAGGTAACTTTTAGTAGAGAAAGTAACTCAAAGGTAACTTTGGGCTATTTGCCCAACTTGTTTATTTGTAGTAGTTTAGGATGTTTAAACCCTCCCGGGTTACCAAGTTACCCGGTTACCGTAAAATTTAATAAATTAGATTTAACTTTCGACATAACGTGTCGTGAGTTTTCTTGCGAAATTATATATAATATAAACAAACATTGCTTGACATATGTTGAATCTGAATTATAATCACTGCTATTAAGCATTAATTCACATAACAGGAGCAGTCAAATTGAACAACTTTTCTGAAAAAGTAAATTTTATATGGAGTATTGCAGAGCTTTTAAGAGGTCCGTATAAACCGGAGAGGTACGGGCGAGTCATTCTGCCCATGTGCGTTTTGCGTAGGTTTGATTGCGTTTTAGATGAAACCAAAGATAAGGTTTTAAAAAAGTATCATGCATTAAAAAAAATGGAAGTTAAAAATATTGACCCTGTTTTAAATAAAGAGGCGGGAGAAAATTTCCATAATAAAAGTAAATATGATTTTAAAAAGTTGTTGCATGACCCGAATAACATCGCGGATAACTTGAAAAATTATATTCAGGGGTTTTCCAAAGATGCATATGAAATTATTGAGTATTTTGATTTTTTCACTGAAATCGACAACATGAATAAAAACGACCTTTTATATCTCGTTGTAAAAAGGTTTAGTGAAATTGATTTACATCCTGAAGCCGTTAGTAATGTGGAAATGGGATATATATTTGAAGAATTAATAAGGCGTTTTTCAGAACACGCAGAAGCCGGAGACCATTACACACCTAGGGAAGTAATCAGGTTAATGGTAAACCTTTTGTTCATAGAAGATGAAGATATATTAACGAAAGAAGGCATAACGCAAACAATGTATGACCCTGCATGCGGAACGGGAGGCATGGGAAGTGTTACCGAAGAATATTTAAAAGAGTTAAATCCTTCTGCAACGCTTGAGTTTTTCGGGCAGGAGATTAATCCTGAATCATACGCTGTCTGCAAGTCGGATATTTTAATTAAAGGCAGCAACCCCGCTCACATCGCTTACGGCAACACTTTATCCGATGAAGCGTTTTACAACGAGCATTTTGATTATCTCATCACTAACCCGCCTTATGGTGTAGAATGGAAACCATCTGAAAAAGCAGTTAAAGACGAAGCGGAAACCAAAGGTTTTAACGGCCGGTTCGGCGCCGGACTACCGAGAATATCTGACGGCCAACTCCTTTTTTTACAGGTGCTTTTACACAAAATGAAACAAACGGAAAAAGGTTCACGCGTTGCAATTATTATGAACGGTTCACCGCTTTTTACCGGAGACGCGGGAAGCGGTGAAAGCAATATCAGAAAATGGATCATTGAAAACGACCTGCTTGAAGGCCTTGTTGCGTTGCCTGACCAAATGTTTTATAACACGGGTATTTCTACATATATATGGATATTAACAAACCGTAAAAGCAAAATCCGTAAAGGTAAAATCCAGCTTGTAAACGGTGTTGATTTTTTCAGTAAAATGAGAAAAAGTTTAGGAAATAAGCGCAACGAACTATCTGAAGCTGACATTAACGAGATAACAAATATTTACGGGGACTTTAAACAGAAAGAGAACTGCAAAATATTTGATAACGAAGATTTCGGATATTATAAAATTACTGTTGAACGCCCTTTAAGGTTAAACTTTAAAATTGATATTAAGAGGATAGAGTTAATCAAAGAGCAAAAAGCGTTTCAGAATTTAAGCAAAACGAGAAAGAAGGGCAAGGCAGGAGAAAAGGAATTAGAACAAGGGAAAAAATTTCAAAACCGTATAATCAAAGCGTTAAAAAACAACGCATCTGATAAATTATATAAAAACAGGGAAGTGTTTCTTAAAGTCTTTGATTCCATACTTGAAAAGGAAGAAATTAGTTTAAAGCCTAGTGTTAAAAAAGCTATTTTAAACGCGTTATCTGAAAAAGACGAAACCGCTGATATATGCAGAGACAAAAAAGGAAATCCCGAACCGGATTCAGATTTAAGGGATACGGAAAATGTGCCTTTAAAACGGGATATCAATGAATATTTCAAAGATGAAGTGTTGCCTCATGTTGGTGACGCGTGGATAGATGAGGATAAAACCAAGATTGGGTATGAAATACCGTTTACGAGACATTTCTATAAATATGAGCCTCTTCGGCCGTCAGCGGAAATCAAAAAAGAAATTGAAGAACTTGAACAACGGATTTTAGATAAAATGAAAAAGGTTTTAAGCTGATAGTTTATGAAGTTTCAATAAGGTTTTGTGATGACAAAAGAAAAAGTATTAAATTTGATAAAAGAAAGAGAACGCGTTGATCTAGAGTTTAAAGAAAGCAAAAACTCTATTCCAAAAAATGTTTATGAAACAATTTGTGCTTTCTTAAATCAAAACGGTGGAGAGCTGATTTTAGGAGTAACTGACAAAGGAAAGATAACAGGTGTAGATAAAGTTGAAAACATTAAGAAAGATTTAGCGACTAATTTAAATAACCCCCAAAAAATAAATCCACCATTTCATTTACATATTGATGATTTTGAAATTGAAGGAAAACAAATAATTTATATAAATGTGCCGGAAAGTTCACAGGTACATAAATGTAAGGGTGAAATTTTTATCCGGAATCAAGACGGCGATTTTAATATAACTAATAACAATGCATTGGTTACAAATCTATATTTAAGTAAACAGACCTCCTATTCTGAAAATGAAATTTTTCCTTATTGTGAGATGAGCGATTTAAGAAACGGCCTTATTGATAAAGCACGCAATATGGCAGTAAATATTAATAGTAATCACCAATGGAAAAACTTATCTGATATGGAGCTTTTAAAGAGTGTGAAATTATTTAATAAAGATTATAAAACCGGGAAACAAGGTTATACACTTGCTTGTATTTTGCTTTTCGGTAAAGATGAAACGATAAATTCAACTTTACCGCACCATAAAACCGATTTAATACTTCGGAGAGAAAACGCAGACAGATATGATGATAGAGATGATGTTAGAACGAATTTAATTCAAAGTTTTGAGCGCATAATGAATTTTGCCAACAAGCATTTACCTAATCCTTTTCACTTAGAAGGACAGCAAAGAATCAGTGTTCGTGATATAATTTTCCGTGAGATTGCATCTAATATTTTAATACACAGAGAATATTCAAATGCATTCCCAGCAAAGATTATTATTGAAAAACACCGTATTTATTCTGAAAACAGTAATAAACCACACTTTAGAGGAGCAATTAACATAAATGATTTTTCTCCTTTCCCCAAAAATCCCGTTATAGCGAGAGTATTTAAAGAAATCGGCTTAGCCGATGAGCTTGGCAGTGGTATAAGAAACTTAACAAAATATGTCGAAATCTACTCGAATGCTGTCCCTGAAATTTATGAAGATGATATTTTTAAGGTTATAATTCCTCTTGAAAAAGTAAATGGGGGAATAAATGGGGGAATAAATGGGGGAATAAATGGGGGAATAAATGGGGGAATAAACTCTTTATTAGATTATATTAAAAAAAATCCCGGGAAAAGAACCCCTGAAATAGCAGAAAGTATAGATGTACCGGAAAAAACAGTTGAAAAATGGATAAAGAAATTGAAGGATAAAGATAAAATCAAATTTCAAGGTAGTAAAAAAACAGGCGGATATTATAAAAAATGAAAAAGGTTTTAAGCTAAATATAAGGATTAAGAATGATTAATTTGCTAGTTGGTGCTTTAATTGGAGCTGCAGTAACTGAGGTTATTAATTTAATTAAAGATTATTATAAAAATAAAAAACGAATAAAACATGAATTCTTTGATTTACTAGATCGATGGTATGAAGAGCTTGGTAGAGTTTTTGATAAGGAAACAAATCCAAATTATGGCAACGAATACATACAAGGTGAATTGGACTTATTGGAAAAGAAATGCAGGCATACAAAGTTTTATATTAAGAAAATCGAAAGGAAACCAGATCTATTCGAGGAGATTAATAAAATATGGCACAATATGCCTAGAATAATCGTTGATAACATGAGACCGGAAAACAAAAAAACACTATACAGAAAAAACGCAGGAAGAATTAATCTCTTATGATTCCGTTGAAACTATGCTTAAACAATTTAAGGAGAAGCTATAATTAATGAGCTATAAACCATACCCCGAATACAAACAAAGCGGAATCGAATGGATCGGTGAGATACCGGAACACTGGGAATTTAAAAAGTTGAAGTATCTGTTAAAAAATAATAAAGACGCAGTTAAAACTGGACATTTTGGAAGTCAATTAAAAAATAATGAAATGTTAAATGGAGAGATAAAAGTATACAACCAAAGAACTGTGTTGGATAATGATTTTGATAAAGGTGAGTATTATATCAGCAAAGAAAAATATGAAGAATTAAAATCTTTTACAGTTTATCCGAAAGATATTCTAATCACTACTAGAGGAACAATTGGAAAAGCTAGTATTTTACCACTAAGTTCTCAAGTTGGCATTTTACATCCTTGTTTAATAAGAATACAAATAAAATTGGATATTACATCTAATGATTATTTAATTCATCTAATTAATGATACAGATATTTTACTTGAGCAAGTTAATCTATTGAGTAATTCTACTACTATTGAAGTGATATACTCAAATAATTTAAAAGAATTAATATTACCCTTGCCCCCCTCTCCGAGCAACGCGTTACTGCGGAGTTTCTCGATAAAAAGACTAAAGAGATTGATGAATTCGTTAGCTGTGTTGAATATCAAATTGAGAAGTTAAAAGAATACTGACAGTCTTTGATTAGTGAGGCGGTTACGGGGAAGATTGATGTTAGGGGCTGGGAATGAGTGAATTATTTTTTTTCGACATTTAATGATTTTTCAATTGATAATTAATAGATTTTAAGGGTAAGTTATGTTAGAGGATAAAAAATTATAGATTATGCCTACTCGAATAGATGTAAAAACAACTCTTTTAAAATGGGCTGTTGAACGCGCAGGTTTTGACGTTAATTCGTTTAATGAAAAGTTTTCTGATTTCAAAGACTGGGTTGAAGAAAATAAAAAACCTACTGTAAAGCAGCTTGAAAATTTTGCTAATAAAGTTCACGTTCCTTTCGGCTATTTACTACTAAAGGAGCCGCCCAAAGAAAATTTGCCTATTACATTTTACAGAACAAATGAAGGCGAATCAAATGAAGTCAGCATAAATGTGTACGATACTGTTTTAGATATAAAAAAAAGACAGGAATGGTTAATTGAGTATATAAAAGATAATGAGTATGATGAACTACCGTTTGTGGGTAAATATAATCTTGAAACAGACTTTAAAACTATTGTTGAAGATATTCGGAAAACTTTAGATCTACCTAAAAATTGGGCAGATTCTTTCTTCAATTGGGAGCAAACTCTTGAGTATCTTACGAACAAAATTGAAGAAATCGGTATTATTATAATTTTCAATAGTATCGTTAAAAATA
>CAYUYT010000127.1:0-10094 GCA_964449345.1 uncultured Spirochaetia bacterium
GAAGGGGGATTCAGGGGGATTTCTTCTCTTCAAGTCCCCCTTTACTTGAAGGGGGATTTAGGGGGATTTTTCCTCCATAAAAATAATTATTTATTATAATTGAAGTTGAAATTATCCGAATTAAGTTATAAAATATAGAATGAGTAAAATTATGAAAAAAAGCTATCCATTAAACACGTTTTTTATATATTTGTTTTTTTTACTTTTAATATTCAATAATAATATATTTACGCGCAGCCGTTATTTTAGTGACGGAAACGAGGGAAAAAAACGGCCTAAGGTTTTAGTTTTTAATTTTGTTAATACACATCCGGCAAAGAAATATAACGAATATTCCCGTAGAATTACAGATGATATTACATCAAAGTTCAGTTCCGATGAAGTGGAAGCGGATAATATAAAGCAAATGCCTTTATATAAAATCAGTGCTCTTGATAATACAGAAGTTTTAAAACGTATTGCCGTTGCATGTAAGGCGTATAAAAAAGGTTTTGCGTTAATAGGAGAGTATAAGGTTGCAAAATTATTGAATAAAAAAAATGAGCGCATTATTATTACAGTTGCATTATATGATGCAAAACTCAATTTAATTTTATTAAAACAAAAATTTGCAGGATTTTCCGGCTTAGGATATTATAACTTAATAGACAGAATAACGTTTTTTATTGAAGAGAAATTACAGATTTATAAAAATGACATGGATAAAATAGTCCGGGCTATGCAGAACACGAATGAAAAACCTTTGCAGGAAAAAGGCGTTATTGAAACCGGCATAGGAACTCACATGGCCGACCCTACCTACACCCAATCAAAAGGCAGTTTTATGGCAAGCATCATGCCGTATTACATTAAACATTATATAGAATTTAATAATCCCATGGATATAAAAACGCTTTCTGTCAAGCTTGATTTGAGTTACGGAATAACGGATTATTTTAAAGCGGGTATTGATATCGCATATATTTATTTTAATAAAAGACACGGTGGCGGCGGAGATTTTCATTTAAAAAGCCGTTTAGTTAACCCTGTTTTTTACGTTAAGTATAAATTTAAGAATCAGGGTAGAGATACTTTTAACTTTTCCTTGAAGTTATCCCTACAACCGAATTTATCCGAAAAAACGTATTCAACCACATCGCATATTGTACGTTTTGCTTCAACAATAGGAACGTATGCTTTGGAGTTTGCTTTTTCAGGAACTTATAGTATATTAACGGGTTTTTTCGTTCTTGATTTAAAATATGTTAATACTAATGACACCGAAGACTATTATGATGATGATAGGATTGAATATATTCATTATAAAACTAATGATACTATTTTTTTGGAATTGTATTTCGGCGCGATTGTTCAGCTTTCCGCGTTTTTTTCCATTGACTTTCGAATGATATTTAGAAAGCAATCGCCTATTGAAAGCGAAATAAAGTATAAAATGATCGGCTCGCCTCAAGATGAAAAGGTTGAAACCGATTTAAATTTGAGTTTTTTATTTGCAATTTATATTAAACCCGATAACAACACTAGTATTAGTTTACAAGCAAGATATTTTCTGCCTTATCATTTGAATAACGTAAATGATAGCAACGAGATTAATACTCACTATGAAATAAATTTAAACTTTACTTTTTTCATTAGGTCTTTATAAATTTTAGATATGACAAATTTTAAGGGAAAAACAATTTTATTGAGAAATACATTAAAAAACAGACAAGGTTTTGGTTTAAAAAAAAATAGTTTAATGCAAGTGTATGATTTGACGATAAATAAATTAACCCAACGCAAATGGATTTGCATTATGAAAAAGTGGATCTTCCTTATTATTTTAATTCTCCCTGTTACTTCTCACGCATTAAACTGGAATAGATATTTCCGGCGAATGGATACTGTACGGTATTCACGTTTTGATATTGATGATTTTCTCGTTTCTATTGGCGGCAAGAAATATTCAAAAGAAAATACGGAAATTAACAGGATAGCGCTAATGAAGGCATTGTCTTCAAATAAATTAGACGTTAAAGCCAAATCTATTATTGTTATTTCCGAACTCGGTTTAAAAGGTTTTATTGATAAATTATTAAGTATGCTTAAAACTGTAGACCACCGCACATTAAAAAAACTCGTTATATGGGGAATCGGTTCAATCGGTTCGGATAAACACGTTTTAGCTTTAATCCAGTATTCCCATAAAATATCGGATCAGGTTATATTAAATACGTTATCTTTGGCAATAGGCAAAATTGCAAGGCGCGGGGGAAGTGTTAACCCTTTAATTCACCTTGTTAAAAATTCCGAAAGCTTTCTCGTTAAATCTTCGGCTTTACTTTCCCTTGGAAAAATACGCGCAAAACGTGCTCTTCCTTTAGTAATTAGTAAAGTGAAAAGCAACGTAAAAGAAGTAAGGTTTTGTGCGGCAATTGCAATGGCGCATATAGTTGAGCCAAATGAAGAAGAATACCGTTCTTCTATTTACCGCTGGGCAAAAAAAGAAAGCAGCTATTACGTTAGAGCGGCATTATATTTTGCAATATTGAAAATTTACGGATGGGACCAGGAAGTTTATAAAGCATTGTTAAAATTTCTAAAAATTCCAGGAGTATCATCTGCTGCTATGGATTTTTTATCAGCTTTACCTTTCAGGCAAGGTATAAAATATTTAAATTGGGCATATAATATTTCTAACAATCGGCGGGTGAAAAGCAGAATTATGTTCGTAAAGTATAAATTAAAATCTTTATTTAAACGCAGCATAAACAACGCAAAAAAAAACGTTGAACAATCTTAATTAAACATGGTCATTCTTCGTCATCTGGTTTTTTATCTTGATTTTGTTTTTCGTTTTCTTCCTCTTTTCTCTTTTTATATTCACGGTAACTTTCAAAATTTATATATTTATCCTCTATACCGCTTTCCCCTAAGTCGCTTGCGTTTCCGTTGCCTTTATTATAATCAAAATCAATATTATTGAAATCATCATTTAAGTTTGAATTTTCAATTTTACTATTTTTAATACTATTGCTATTGCTATTGCTATTGCTATCCGTATTATTATCGCGTTCTTGTGTAAACTCATTATCATTGTTTACGGTATCCGGGTTTTTCATTGTGCCGGAATTATTGTCCTCGATATTTTCGTTCTCCTTTTGTTCTGGTAAAAACACTTCTGGTTTATCTTCAACGTATTCGAGAGCTTTTTCTTTTGCAATTATTCTATCAAGAACGAGAAGATCCTCTTCTTTTTGTCCTGCCTCGGTTTTTTGTTTTTTAGAAGAAAAGTGGGACTTGATTTTATTCCACAGCAAAATTAAGTCTTTTTCTTTTAGTAAAAATAAAATTCCAGTATAAATAAAAATTCCCGTTAAAATTAAAAGCAAGGTGTAGAATAAATGTTCGAATCCCGTATGTTCTACAAAATGCAAAAATATAACACGTTTTTTAAGTAATCTGACTAAAGCGCCCATTATTGCGCTTGCTAAAAGTACTTTAAAAGCGCTGTCAATTAATTTCATAATAGGGAATTTCCCTGATTTAATCCTTAATATTAGGGATAGTAAAATCATGTTTAGCCATGATGAAATTGAAATGGATAGCGGAATCCCGATAAATTTTAAAGACGTATTTATAAATAAGTTAATTAGAATTATGTTAGTAATTATTGATACTATACCGGTAAAAAATGGGATGTAGTATTTTTTTAATCCTTGAAATGCCCTGTTTAAAATAACCACACACCCAAATGAAACCATACCCGGCGCAAAGAAAAACAAACAATTTCCCATATTAATAATATCCGTTAATTTAATCTTACCTGTCGACCCCTTAACCATTTGGAAAATATCCCGGTATATCATTGAAGCAACATCCGTATTTAATGCCATTAAACCAATCATTGCCGGCACTGTGAAAAATAATACCATTCGAATTCCAACTATAAATGTTTCTTTAAACTTTTCGTTTTTATTTTCTGCAATATAACGGGAAAAAGTAGGTAAGCTTACCGTTGAGATACCCGTAACGAAAACGCTTAAAATTAATTGCAGAATTATAAATGTTTTGTCAATAGCTACAACAGCGCCTTCAAAAGGTGAAGAAAAACGTATGGAAACAAGTAGGTTTAGCTGAAAAATTGCCATTCCGAACGCAATGGGGAAAAAACTTTTTAAAAAGCGTTTTACGTTTGAATCCCGGAATTTAAAATTGAATTTAAAACGAAAACGCTTTTTTGCAAGCGAGGGCGTTTGTGATAAGAAATAAAAAACTCCCGAAGCTAATATCGCAATTGCAAGTGATTTTATACCGTAATTACCGTACAGTAGAATTAGGGTTATTATAAAAATTACGTTTCCGAATAAAGGCGCTAGCGCAGGAAACAGGAAATGGTGCAACGAGTTTAATATTCCCATAATAATTGCGGAAATGGAAACAAAAATTAAAAACGGCATCATTATGCGCGATAACTGAATTGCCAAATCCAATCTTGCGTCGTGTTTATAAATAACAGGGATTATGTTCGGGGCAAATAATATTCCAAGCCCCGTTATTATAATTGCTGTGAAAAATAATAGGGTTATTACTTTGTTAGCAAAATCAAAAGCTTCTTCTTTGCTTTTATTAACGAGTAGAGAACTAAAAATCGGAATAAAAGCTGCAGAGAACGCTCCTTCTGCTAATAAATTTCTAAGGGCATTAGGAAGTTTGTATGCGGCAATGAATGCGTCATGGGAATGGCTTCCTCCGAAAAGATACAGGGCTAATTGTTCTCGTACAAGCCCAAGCAATTTGGATAAAAGCGTTGCAATCATAATTATAATTGATGATTTTAATATAAAACTTTTGGTTATTTTTTGTTGCTTCATTTTCCCGATATTTTAACTTCATTTATTTTATTTTTTAATAATAGTGATTTATTCATGCTTGAAATACGTTTTAAGCATTCAATCCCCTTAACAATTTTTGCGAAAGGGTAATACATTAAATTGTATTCCTGTTTTTCTTTATTAGTAAGTTTTCTAAAAAAAATAATAAATTGGTTTTGGCTGAATTTTCCATCTCCCGTCCCTGCATAACATACAGTACCTTTTTGTATTTTAATCATCGGGATATTATTCGGAGTAAAGCTTTTGCCGCCCGTGCCGTCGTTTAGGGAATCAGAGTCTTTTGTTAATAAATCCCCGCCTTGAATAAAAAAGTTTTTTTGTGCATCGTGGAAATACGTTCCTTTTAATTCATGCGTTTTTATAAAGTTAAAAAAATGTTTGCCCGGGTAAAAATTTTTGTTTTTATAAAATTTTAATACGAAATTACAGCCATTTACAGCAAAATTTATTCCACGGGATTTTTCCAAAACGTAAGAATTACTTTTACAGAAATAAAGCCCGGAAATTACTGAAATCATTATGGTTGTTTTTATAATTTTATAAATCACAATTTCATAATAATAACTGTGTAATAATTAGGCAAATTAATACTCGTTTTTTCATAGCTATTAACGCATAAACCCCGCAAGATTGAATGCGGGGTTTGGGTTTTTTAATAAATATAGTTTTATTCCGATATTGTTATCTTGTCAATAAATATAAAAATATTAACCGGATTAGATTTCACAACAGTGCCTTGTGGTGTTTTTTGCGTATCGCCTATGTTGGTAGGCGCGTTAAACAGTTTTTCAAGTGTTTCAATACTATCCGGTGTAACTTGTCCTATGGGAATGAATTTTCCCGGTTCGGCAAGTTTGGTTTTGAAAATGATTAAATCGCTTTTTAATTCCGAACTTAAACAAATTGTGCCGCGTTTAATATTAATGTTTGATGCGGGGGAAAGTTTTTTGCCCCACTTTGTCGTATCCCTTTGAATGTCGGAAAAAGTAAAATCGTCTTTAATAGTGAATTTGAGGCGCATAAAATACATGTGATCGGGTTCGTTAAATTGATAACGAAAACGGGTATGGTTATTACCATCCACTTTGCTATTGTAAAAGCCGTTTTTAATTGCATTTATAAACAAATCCACAGCTTCTTTTGCGTCGCTTTTATACACTTGAAAAGTTAATTTGCCATAGTCTCTAAACTTTGGCTGTTCTTTTGGCTGGCTGGGGTTTTGATAATACATTTCAACTAGGTCGAAAGTTATTACCGGCTTGGCATCTAATTTGGCTTTGCCCTTACAACCTACAATAAATACCATTGTTAATAAAACCATTAAAAATATGATTAAAAATCGTTTCATATTTAAAGCTCCTTTAAGCTAAAATTCAAAATTTATATTAATTTAACATACCCGATTTTAATTATATTTGTCAAGAAAAAAAATATTTACTTGAACTATTTGGTAAAAATGTTTATTTAAGTATTTGCAAAACACAAATTAACGGATTTTAAATTATGAAAAAAAATATTAAAACTATTGGCATAATAATTATTTTAAAGATGGTTATTCAAAACGTCTCCGCTTTATATCTGTCAATTAAACCGGAAATTAAAAAGAAAAAAATATATAAAAATCTAATCATAACGCGTTTTAATAATATAACTCAAATTTCTTTTTACATTTCGAAAAACACTACCTTTTTAATTCCTGTTTACGCATTAAAAAATCAAGTTAAAATAAATTTTTTCAAATCAAAATTTCTTTTTAAAAAAATAAGAAACTTCACTGGAAAGTATAACAACGAAAAAATAACATCAAAAGAGCAAAAAATTCAATCCCTTAATCACGCTTTAAGTTACTCATATATGACTCACAACGAAATAAATACAGTAAAACAAAATAACGAAAAAATATATCGTGCCTTAAATTTTTATTTTCAAAAAAATATCCGTATTATAAAGGTAAAGGTTAAAGAATCGGGGTATATAAAAATATCATATCCTTCGCGCAAATTAATTATTCCTGCTGCCATCTTTTCACCGTACTTAAAAAGCGTTATCCGTTTGAACGTAATATTAATCGCAGGGTTTACCGTAAGAAATGCTTTGATCAATAAAGAATACGCAAAACGCGTTTACTGCGGTGAAAAAAATGTGCAAGGTTTTACAACAACGCGTTTTCCTAATCTGGAAAAAATATTTCCCGTTATCAGAAATCGCGTTTTAAATTTAACGCGTTTTAATATTGAGCTTATACCGGCTTTTATGAATAAAGACTTAATTTTAAATCCGGCCGGCCTATGTCCTTTGGTTTTTAATAAAGATGTTCTTGTGAAAATCATTACCGGACAAAATTTCTCGGTTACACGCAAACTTATTTTAACAAAGATTTTATTGAATAACATTAATACTTACAACGCAAAATCCTATTTGTTCAAACTATGGAGTAGAGGCAGTTTGAAAACGCGTTTTGTCCCTGTTCACAGGATTCAAAAAAGAAAAATTTTTAACGCAATTTTACCGGAAATAGATATTTTAAACCGCGTTTCCCGTTATTTTAAAATTTCAAAGTGGATATTATATAAACATAAAGGTGTTACACTTCTGCGTATGATTAGCCCCGTTTGGGGAAATAATATCCGCATACTTTTTACAAAGAAAAAAAATAAATCCGCCTTAAAACTCCTATTATATGGATATTTTAACGTTGCGCAGAAAGATTTTAAAAACGGATTTTTAGTCTATAGCAACAGGGCAAGGGTAATTGTAATAAAAAATACTAATTCAGGTTTATTCGCCCTTGATTTTAATAGTTACAGAGATGAATCGGGGGATTTAAAGTATTTATCCCTTTATCGTAGAAAAACCATGATAAAGAAATTTAAAAACGCGCTTACTAAAATTAAGTAACGGGAATAACTATTCTTGGGCTACTGTCATTCCCTTTTCGTTGCTTTTATTATCTTTGTTAGCTGATTCTACTTTAAATTTGTTCACAAGGGAATGTAATTCGCTTATAGAGTCAACGCTTTTTTGGGTAAAACTTTCCGCTTGCTGAAAGTTATCTATAACTTTATCCGCGCTAGTTGATAGTTTTTCAGAGGCGCGCTTTATTATTTCAGAACCCTGTTCAAGTTTGGAAACAATATTCATAATTTCTCCGCTGCCTGTTTTTTGTTCGTTTATCGAGCTTCTAACGTGTTCGGTAATTTCAACGAGAGAACTCATGGAGTTTAAAATTTCTTTTGCCGCGATTGCCTGTTCGTTCATTGCGCTTGAAATCTCTGTATTGATCTTTCTCGTTTGCTCTACATCGGAAAGTATTTTATCAAGTCCTTTTCCGGCAGTTATAGCGAGTTCAACTGTACCTAATATTTTCTCTGCGTTTTCATTAATAAGCTCTGTAATTTCTTTAGTAGATGAAGCGGATGATTCCGCAAGTTTTCTAATCTCATCAGCAACAACGGCAAACCCTTTTCCTGCATCGCCGGCATGAGCCGCTTCGATTGCCGCATTCATAGCAAGAAGATTGGTTTGCTCGGCAATACCCGATATAATATCAACGATTTCTGAAATTTGATTCCCCGATTCTTCTATTTCGTGGATTGCATCAATCGAACGTTGAATTACCTGTCCGCCGTCTTTTGCAACAGTAGTTAAGGCGTTGCTAATATCATAAGCTCTTTTAGCGGTTTCGGCTACGCTGTTAATATTTGCAGCCATTTCTTCGATAGCGCTTGATGATTCTTCAACCGCGCTTGACTGGTTTTCAATATTTTTAGCGATAGAATCAATGTTGTTAATCATTTCCGTAACAGTTGAAGATGTACTGTCAACGGCTTCGTTCTGCATTTTCATGCTTTGTTCAATATCTTTTATGTTTTCAAGCGTCGTACCCATAACATCTGCGGATTGTTTGATTTGAATTTTTAAAGAAGCACTGTTATCTGTAACGCCTAAAGTTAACTCTTTAACTTTAGTAATTATTTCCTGAATATTATCAATAAAATGGTCAAAACGCTGGCCTAATACTGCAATTTCGTCTTTACCTTTTACCTGAAGGCGTTTTGTTAAATCTCCTTCCCCTTGTGAAATATCAAGAATCATATCTGAAGTACGCACAATCGGCCTTACAATGCTTTTTGAAATAAAAGTAACGATAATAATAACGAGTGCAATAATTACTGCAATGCTAATTATTATCCAGATAAGAATTTTATTTACAACATCTCCGTAGAAATCCGTTAGGTATGCGCTTATAGCAATGTGCCAGTCTAACGGTTCAAAATACCGGTAAGCAAGTATTTTAAAGCGTTTTTTCTCGTCTTTTTTATTACTCCAATCATATTCATAGAAAACGGGTTTGTTTTTTGCTTTATTCATGTTTTCCGGTTTTGTTAAATTTTTGTGAATGTGATTGCCCTTTAAATTCTTGCCTTCAATATGAGGATGCACAAGGAGAATGCCGTCTGAGTTCATAACAAAAGCGTAACCTTCATTTCCGATTCTCATTCGCCTTATAGCTTTTTGCATACTTTGTTTAAAAGAATACGTTACGCTTTGCTCCGCTCCTAATAAATTACCAAAATCGGATTTGTATGCGCTTGCAGTAATGAGCATATCCCATGGTCTAAAATATATTTGGTATAAAACTTTTTCCCTAAAAACCGGGAGCATTTTACCGCTTTGCGTTTTCTTTTTTTCCTGCCATAGATATTCATAAAAACCGTTTTGCTTTTTAATTTGCCAGCGGATAAAATCAAACCGCTTACCCGGTAGGTTGAAATTTTTTCCTTCTACCGCGCTTACGGGATGCCAAAGCGCTTTGCCTTTTGGAGTAAGAACGTAAAAATAACCTTTTTTACCGATTTTAACGCTTTTTAAATAACGCTTTGCTATTTCTTTTGCCCGTTTTATAGTTATCTGGCGTTTTAAAGCCCTCTCATACAGTTTGCGGAAAACGTCTTCCATTTGCTCTGCTTTTACTCTCAGCGCTTTTTTTACGATTTTGGATTCATGTTTTGAATAATTTTTGATTACTTTATGGTTGTTTTTTACGCTGTGCATTATTGAATTTACATAATTAGCAAGCATATTTTTTGCTATTCGAGTTGAGTTTTCAGCAATAACGAGATAAAAACTTAAACTTAATAAAACAATACTTAATATTGCGATGCCTAGAATTGACATTATTAAACGCAGTTTAATTGAAATATTTATACCCTTTTTGCT
>CAYUYT010000128.1:0-9933 GCA_964449345.1 uncultured Spirochaetia bacterium
AATCCCCCATACCCTATACTTTTACTAATCCTCCCTCTTTACTCAAAGAGGGAGATAGAGGGTGATTCTTCGTGTATATCCTGTGGGCATATTCTTTTCTTTTTTCATCGTCTTTTTCCTCGTTAGAATAAAATCAAGTTGTCGCCTTCGTTATTTCTTTATGCGACCTAGTTTTTAGAAGTTCCTTATATTTTATAGATAACGCGTTTTGGGAATAAAATTTGGTTTTTTTTGGCAAAAATAATTAGAAATTTTGATTATACATTTTAAAACTATTAAAAATAAACTGAGTGTTGCTTTGTTTCAATAAATAAAGTTAAAGCATACTTATTTAAGCAAATCGTTTTTTTGTTCATGGTTTAGTAATGTAAAAAAAGTTAATAAATTAGCAACATCAAGCACCCCGTAAATAAAGTCATTGACGTTGTAGAGGTAAAGTTCGCCTCCGTCTTCATTGCCTAAATCGGTTTGCAGTTGAATAAACGCTCCGATGCCACCGGAATCGATATATTCAAGCTGGCTGAAATCCACAATAATTTTATTGCTTTCCTGTCTGGCTTTATTAATCTCTTTTTCAAAAACAGGCAATTCACTTAAATCAAACTCACCTTTCAGTTTAATAATTACAAAATCTTTTTGTTTTTCTTGTGATACTTCCATAACATCCACTCTGCTTAACTTTAAGTTTTTTGTAGCAATACAACGCAAATACTTGCAATGCCCTCCCGGCGTCCGGTAAAACCGAGTTTTTCCGTTGTCGTGGCTTTTACGTTAACGTTATCAATATGTGTTTTTAAAATATCTGCCACGTTTTTACGTATTTGCTCACGCTTTGGTAATATTTTCGGCTTTTCACACATTATAGTTGCGTCTAAATTTACTATTTCGTAACCTTTTTCTTGTATTATTTCATAAACCCTTTGCATTAAAATCATGCTGTTTGCGTTTTTAAAGGCCGGGTCAGTATCAGGAAAAAGCTTACCTATATCCCCAATGCACAAAGCGCCTAAAAGTGCGTCCATAATAGTATGCGCTAAGACATCCGCATCGCTATGTCCGGCAAGGCCTAGTTCATAATCAAACTTAACTCCGCCTAAAATTAAATCTCTGTTCGTTGCAAAAGCATGAACGTCAAAACCCTGACCAATTCTGTACATAGTTATTTATACCCTTTTTAATAAAAAAACGCAAATTATTTTAAAAAAATAAATCAATATTTTAATTTAATTTTTTTTAGTTCTTATAAAATAAAAAAACAGCTCACTTTGCTGTCAAAATCCGGGCAATAATTTTAAATGAAAATCAAAAATTTTATCAATCCGGTTTAATAAAATGTACTTATTTTGCGCTAAATATTTTTGCTTTGTGTCCGATATAAATACAAACAATAAATACGCATTGGAGAAAAAAATGTTAAATAAAGACTGTAAAGTGCGTAATACAAAAGCAAAAAACCAAAATAAAAAAAATTTTAATAAATCAAAAAGACCGAAAAGTAAAACAGTTTCGTCCACACCAAAACATACAAACAGTTTTTTTTATATTATGGTTGTTCTATGGATTATTCCCGTTTTTATTTCAGCTTATATTTTATATAAGCAATACAATATTTATGTTGACAAAAACAAAGAAAAAAAACGCGTTGTTAGACTCAGAAACCGCAAACCTCCCATTTCTAGAGAACAACTTAAAAAATTACGCAGGCAGATGAAAAAAAAAGTTTTTACAAGCGAAAATACTAAAAATGATAGCGTAAAAATAAATAAAAATAACAGAATTTATCTCGTTAAAGTTAACAGGGTTTTAGGCCGTGTTTATTTAAAACCTGTTGATTCGGAAACGCAATCGATTAACAACGTTGATACTGCCATAAAAACGTTAATTTCTTATAAACTTTCAGCAGGTTTAAAAAAACGCGCTTTTTATACTTGCATACCCGGAAGAACCAAACTGCTTGGATATAAATTAAAAAAAGGCACATTGTCTTTAAATTTCAACAAAGATTTTATGGATTATTCCAAAGGTCCCCAGCAAATTAGGTTAAAGGCAGCACAAATAGTATATACTGCAACGCAATTCCCCGGGATTAAGAGGGTGAAGTTTCTCATTGATAATAAAGTTTTGAAAGACTGGGGAGGGGAAGGAGTATTCTTTTCTCCTGTTCTATCGCGTTCCGATGTGCCTAGAGTAATGAGAATAAATTAAGCTTATAAAAAAAATTTTTAATAGCATTTAGCATTAAATTACAGAATAATTGTTATTAATAAAAAAGATAGCCACGTTATTGGAAGCATATATGCGTTGACTACAAAGTATATTTTACAAAAAAAACAGTGCGAATTAGTGTAAACTATATATAACGCCTTATCCATTCTTCAAGATTTACACAGGGAATTCCCTTTAAAAAAACGCTTAATAAATTTGAATGCAACTTATTTTTAATTATTTTAAACTCAGCGTTTTCACTTTTTTCGTTAATTTTTTCTGCAAAAATAGGTGCGTTTTGCATTTCTACAATAGGGTCGTTTTCAGACTGCAGTAAAAGCATGGGCACTTTCTCATCGCCCTTTACGTGATTAATTGGATTTGCGTTATTGTAAGCGTGAATGCTTTTGGTAAACTCAAGAATTTTTTTACTTGCAAACTTATTTACGCATGAATCGAAATCAAACGGGCCGGCAAGGGAAACAAAACAACGTATATTAGAGATATTTGCACCGGCTTTTTTTATTTTTTCGCTGTCTAATAAAAGTAATGCGCCTAAATGGGCACCTGCTGAATGGCCGCTTAAACAAATTTTTTTGCTTAATCCGTATTCTTTGATGATTTCTCCGGTTTTTTTGTACGCTTCGATTACGTCGTTAATCTGTGCAGGGTGAAGATTATCAGGCGCTAAACGGTAAGCAGGAAGAATAGCCGGAATTCCTTTTGATGCAAAATAATTTCCAACAAATGTGTGCATTTCCGGGCTTCCCATTTGCCATGCGCCACCGTGAATAAAAAAAGCTGTAAATTCAAATGATTTTTTATCTACCGGTAGAAATAATAACAGATACTGCTTTTTGCGTTCTCCGTATTGGATTTTTGTAACAACGCTTTGTTTTTTTCGTTTAGCGTTATAATAAATTGCTTTTGGCAATAGTGATAAAATTGACAAAAATTCTTTAATTTTATAAATATTCATAATAATCCTTATTTTTAGTATATACATGATGATTTCAATTTTCAAGTTTTAAAACCGTTTCAATAAAAAGGAATAAATCTAAAAGTGTTCGACAATAGGGCTTTCCCTGTAGACATCTAAATTTCTCGGATATTTTTCATAACCTAAAAGAACGCATGCAAATACATTCTCGTGCTTGTCAAACCCCATGGCATTTTTTAATTTATAATTTTTATTTATTCCTGCAGGGGCAAAAACGTTAATTGCACCCTGTAAGCCGTGAGCATGAGCTAAAAAGCAGATACGTTCGGCAGTAATGAATGCCTCTTCTGAAATAAAAGGCGAGTTGTAATTTGAATGGATTAAAACAAGGGCAGGCGCATTTTTAAAAAAAACGTCCTTGTTGTTATTCGCAAGCATTAATTTAATTTTTGTAAGAAATTCTTCACTGTAATAATACTTATTTTTCTTTGAGGATAATACTTTTAGCATAAACCTGTAAATTTTGTTTTCCGTTAGTTGAATAAGTTTTTTAAAAAAAGATTTTATACCGAATAATAATTTTTCAACAGCGGTATTTTCTATCACGGTAAAATAAAGTTTATGCCTATTTTCGAAAGAAGGCGCATATTTCACATTTAATAATATTTCATCAAGAGTCGCCTTATCAACAGAGGTTTCGTCAAAAAGAACCGCAGTGCGTTTGGAGTTAATAAAATCGATTGCTTTTTTCTCCGGTAAGTTATTAGAAATATATGGAGTAAAGCGCTTCACGGTAGAGTTAACAGCAGTTTCGGGACACATACTAACGCAGTTATAGCAAAAAATACAATTGTTTTTGTTTATTTCCGGTTTATTGTTTTCGTTTAAGTTAAACTTTTGTTCGGGGCAGATTTCTATGCAAATACCGCAAGCATTGCATTTATCGTAATTTATCTCAAGGACAAACATACTGGCATTTTCCCCTATTTTTCAAATTGTTTTATTATTCCGGGTTTAACCTGTGCTTTAACTCTGATATTTTGCCCGGATGTCCAAAATCCGCGAACCATATTAAATGCCTGTTCTTCTGTTATTTCTATTTCAATATTTTCTTCATCCGCGCCGAGGCGTTTTACACGCTTTAATAAACAGTTTTTAGCAAAATCTTTAGCTGTGTTTAAATTAAAACTAGCGGAAGTTTTTTCTTCTATTTCATCTTCAACGCATTTAACGTATCCTGCTGAAGTGTCTGCATGTACGGTTATTTCCGTTGTAGTTCTTGCAATAGCAGCGCCGATAGCATTAGCAACGCGGATGTTTTCAGGTATTTTCAGCTTACAATTAAGTTTTTCAGCAATCAGAGGACCAAAAACGCTAGCCGGACCGCCTATAACAGCAACGGATTGAGGTTTTATGTCTTTACCTTCTATTAGTTCATGTATTGTATAAACCGGACGGGTATTTAAATCGGATAACATTTCCTTGACCGTGTTTGTAATTTTATCTACAACGGCATTTACAATTTCTTCTGCGGCTTTTTTCCCATCAAGTTTATTCTGCTTTGCAAACTTTTCAATTATTTCTTTGGCAAGACTTTCATCACCGAAATCGGATATACCAAGATAACGCACTGCATCCGTAGGTGTCAAGTTTTCCCCGTTCATACAATACGGTTGCCCTGCTCTTTCCGGTCCAATGACAACGCCTTTTTCTTTGTCATAACCTACGATTGAATCACCACCGGCTCCTATGGAACGCGTATATAATGCCCTGATTAAAGTTTTATATTTTCCTATTGTAATACCCTCGGGTTCTAATAAAGGCGCGCCTTTATGAATAATAGCAATGTCCGTTGTAGTTCCTCCGATGTCAAGGGCAATAATACCGTGTTGGTCATTCACAAGTCCTAAAATTCCCATGATTGAAGCCGCAGGACCGCTTGTAATAGTTTGGGCAGGTACTTTTTCGCTTTGCCCAATTTTTATTGTTCCTCCGTCAGCTTTTAACATATAAACCGGAGCATTAATATTCATCTGGTTTAATGCGCTTAATACACTATCTACAAATTTCTTATGTATTTCATAAACACTTGCGTTTAAAAAAGCGGTGTTCATTCTTCTCGGGAAATTAAGCATACCCGATACCTGATGCCCAAGTGAAGCAAAATCAAGAGTATCCGAGAATTCGTTTGCAAGTTTGTTTTCCTGTTCGGCGTTTCTAACGGAAAATTTTGAAACTATGCCTGCATATCTGATGCCGTTGTCCTCAAAGTATTTTTTTATTTTCCGTATTTCACTTTGTTCGTAATGGGTAATTATTTCTCCCCTGTGGTCTGTGTACCCCGATATGAAATGTGTATCCTGATTTATTTTTATTAATTCTTTGGGAATTCCCGGTCCTGGCTGGGCAATTAATCCCGTTCTAGCGAGTTTATTTTGCACAACAGCGTTAGTTGTCAGAGTTGTTGATAAAACAATGCGCTTAATTTTTTGTTCGTCAATATTTTTACAAACTTTTTCAATTGCTTCTAATATTGATGATAAAAGGTCATGTCTGGTTAATATTTTTACCGTTTCTACTACCTTTTTTCCGTCTAAAATTACAGCATCGGTATGCGTTCCGCCCATATCAAGACCGAGTATCATAGAACCTACTTTCATAATTATATTTATTTTAAACTATATAGATATATTTAAATTAAAGCAATAAAAAATCTTTGCGTTTTATTTTTATACTGTTTATAGTATTAATATAAACCAAGTAAATTTGAAATAATCAGTGATTTTAATCATCAGTTGAAAATAAATTAAAATTTTCTTTACATAAATTTTAAAATCACTTTGGTATGGTATTAGTTTTAATACAGTTGATAAAACATAAGGCAATACGGAAAAATTTTGAATATATTAAAAGCGATAAAATACCCTGCGAACTGGTTTGCTAAAAAAGCTACAAACGGAATATCAATAATAACCGTTATGATGACTTCGCTTTGGCATGTTTATAAATACAGACGCAAGGGAAAAGAAATTATAAAAAATACTATTTATAAACAAATTCTTTTTACTGGCTGGGACGGTCTGCGAGTAATCGGTTTTGTTGCCTATTTAATTGGTGCGGTTGTATTCATTATAGGAACAACTATTTCCCAAACAATCGGAGGTCAGCAAATTTTTGGCATACTAGCAAAATATGTTTTAATCCGTGAGCTTGCTCCTTTAATAACGGCAATTATTCTCATTGCCAGAAGCGGCGCGGCAATTGCTACGGAAATTGGTAATATGAAAGTTAACAATGAAATTGATGTTTTGCGTTCCATGGGAATTGATATAAGGCACTATATTATTGGACCGCGTATTATCGGGTTTATTATTTCTATATTAGGTTTAACTTTTTACTTTGTTTTCATTGCTATTGCCGGAGGTTATATAATACCATATTTGTTAGAAGATATTCGCATTGCCGCATATATTGAAGCAATTTTTACAAACGTTTCTTTATATGATATTGGGGTGGTGGTTTTAAAAAGCGTTACTTTCGGTTTGATAATAGCAACGATTTCGTGTTATAACGGTTTTCTCGTTGGCAGGTCATCAACTGAAGTGCCGATTTATTCAACAAAAGGCGTTGTAAGTTCGCTTAATTTATGTTTTTTAAGTTATGCGTACTTAACAGCATTGAGTTATATATAATGAAAACGAAAAAAGAAAAAATACAAGAATTAACCGAGCATACTAAAAGATTTGCTTTTGTAGCTAATCACGTTAAATATAGTGCGGGCGGTGAAAAAATAATTGACGATATTTCCTTTAAAATAAATTACGGGGAAACATTTATCATAATGGGCCCTTCGGGTTCTGGAAAAACAATTTTAATGAAACTTCTTTTCGGCCTTATTTATCCAGACGCAGGCGAGATATTTATTAGAGGCATAGATACAAAATTTTCCAACGAAGACAGTTTAATGGAATTGTTAAAGGACATGGAGTTTATTTTTCAATTCGGTTCTTTGATTAATAATATGAACATTTATGAAAATATAAGCTTGATGAACCGTTATCATAACGTAAAATCAGAACAAGAACTTGACAAAGAAATTGATAAAAACCTGAAATATTTTAACCTTTTGCATAGAAAATTTGTCAGGCCTTCGGATTTAACTTTAAGCGAAAAAAAATCAATCGGCTTTTGCCGGATGCTTTTAAATGACTTCCATACTATTTTCTTGGACGAGCCATTTGCGTCTTTAGACGAAGCAACGCAGAGAAAAATGGTTAGGTATATTAAAAAATTTAGAAAACAAAAAAAGAATTTAATTATGACAACGCTTGATATAAAGTTCGCGTTTGATTATGCTGATAAAATCGGTTTGCTTGACAGAGGTAAACTCGTTTTTTTCGGAACTGTTGAAGAATTAAAACGAAATAAAAATAAAAGCGTTAAGCAACTCGTTGCGGGGCTATCGAATATTTCAGAAGAGCATAAAGAACAATTGGAGGATTGAAATGGCATTTAATAAAATGAAACATTTGGAAAAATTAGTTAGCGTATTTGTATTAATCGGGATTGTCTTCCTTATAACTATTACGTTATTAATAGGCAACTTAAACCAATGGTTCACTTCAAAAATTGAATACTATGCTTATTTACCCTCAGCCGCAGGATTGGATAAGGGGCTTGTAGTAAAACTACGCGGAGTTGGCTTTCAAATAGGAACTGTGGAAGATTTTTCACTCACTCCCGACGAACGCATTTTAATTACACTCTCTATTCAAAAAAAATATTCAGATAAAATTAAAACGGATTCTGTAATTTATATAAAAAAGCCAACAATAGGTATATTCGGCAAAGCATATTTTGAAGTTTCTCCCGGCTCTGATAAGTTAACTAATCTTCCGCCAAAATCTTTTATACCTTCTAGCAAAACTTTTGAAGGTCGTCTTCTAATTGCAAGCAAATCCAAAGGCGGGATTTCGGATATTGAAGAAGAATCTGATTTCAACTTGCCTACTCCAATTAAAAATTTTTTAAACCGCTTAAATTACATTCTTGACCCGAATAGACCTTATTTGAAAAACGTTGAAGAAATATTATTCAGGGTAAAAGGCGTTTTAACTACTGTTGATAAACAGGGGCTTCTTTCCGTTATAGGAACGAGAAGGTTTCAAGCAAATGTTGAATCAATTATGCGGAGTTTTAACGACATAGCAAACAGACAAATCAGGCAAGTCATGGACAGAGTGGTTAGCATAATGACTACTTTAGAAGCAACGAGTAATACAGTTATCGGCGTAAGATTGCCTAGGATTATGCGTAACCTTGAAAATGTGCTTGTACGTGCGGAAAGTGTTTTGAGGAATTTGGAACGCAGTCCGATTTTTGGTGGAGGACGTGCAAATGCCTCAACGCAGGATAGAAAATCATCGAGAACGCGCACACGACGACGAAGAGGAGTGTTGCTTGAATAATAATTTTACAAAAGGGTTAAATAGATTGAATAAGCTTTTAATATTTTTTATTTCATTTATTTTTTTATATTCCTGTACTGGAGGCGGAAGCACTATTAGGTATCAGGGAGATTACCAGTTACGCAGCTTAGAAGCGGACACGGAAATCTCGGCAATACTTATTTCAATCAATAGAGAGTTACGCCTGGCTTATGAATATTATTTGAAAGGCGATTTTAAAAAAGCGTTAAGAGTTTATAAAAAAGCCGCCAGAAGTTATATGAAATTTGATTACAGGCACCGGCTTGCAACCGTGTATTCGAACATTGGTACAATATTTTTGAAAACCAATCAGTTAGACCTTGCCGAACAATATTTAAAAGAATCTGCGGATTTGAGTGATAAATTTATTTTAAGTCCGGTTGTCAGACAAAGAATTAAAGCCGTTACTTTATATAAACTCGCTAAAATAAATCTATTTAGAAATAAATTAAAACTTAGCAAAAAATTAAACGACAAATCATTTTCCATTAATGAATCAATAAATAACACAACGGGTTATTCAAAAAACTTCCGCGTTTATGGTATGTATTTTTATCGTAAAAAAAATGATAAAATTGCGCTTAAATATTTTAGAGACGCAATTTCAGGCAACTTATCCAACCTTGATTATTACGATTTAATTTTAAACAGAATGAGCGTTGGAGATATATATTTAGAGCAAAAAAAATATAAACAGGCACTAAGGTATTACAACAGGGCATTATACGTTGCTAAAAAAAGAGAATATAACGAAAAAATAAATCAGATTTTATTTAAACTTGCGGTTTTATTTGAAACAAAAGGGAAAAAAAAGAACGCGCTTAGTTATTATAAACGTGCTTATGAAACTGCGCTTAATTTGGAAACCACAAACGAAATAAGACAGATAAGGGAAAAACGCGCTTTTGATAAAATAACGCAAATTTATTTAAAACTTAAAAAACCAAAAATGCTTAACGAGTATAAGAAAAAAATAGATTTTTTCTTTTATACCCGGGTTGAAGATTAATGCCTTTTCTGATAAATTTAAAAAAGCGTATTATTTACAGACAACGAAAAACATAAAATACAAAAAATTATTTTATACACTTTTCTAATTTATTAAACCGTAATATTTACAATTATATTTTATTTTTATCATGTATTTTTTCACAAGGTTTTATTAATAATCATAACCTTCACATTTTAGCGGTTTTAAATTTAAATTAATAAAACGAAAATAATCACGGGCATTTTATTAAAGCTTCTCTATCTCTTCAACGGAAAGTCCTGTTATTTCGCTAATCAACGCAACGTCCA
>CAYUYT010000129.1:0-9723 GCA_964449345.1 uncultured Spirochaetia bacterium
GTTATATTTGATGAATCCTCAATGTTGTCATCCCACGAATCCCCAGCGTCATCATCCCGTGCATTTGCGGCGTCTAAATAATGCATCCCGAAACCGAAACCGAAACTTAAAGCAGTGTGTAACCAGTGTAACGGCAAAAATTTAAAGATAATATTCCCAATTATCCCAAAACTGTAAAGTTGATATATTGATTCCATTATCCCTGTGTGTTTATTCGGTTCTTGAGGAATCGCTTCTGTTCCGAAAGCGTAAGCCTCTGCGCCAAGATTCAAATGAAGCCAGGGCGTGATTGATATTATAGGAACTCTTATTTCAAATTGGCCAATAGGATAAAGTAATTCATGTTTATCACCGAAATCTGCTAAAGGGAAAAAATAACCGATTTTAAAAATAATTTGAATTTGCAGACCGCGTGATTGACGTAAACTAACTGATTTCGCAAATAATTTCCATGAACACTTTTTGTAGGCAAATCTAAAACGAGGAAATTTATTGTTCAAGCGCTTTAATTCTAATTCTGCAGGGGCTATTTTTTCCTCTGCCTGTTTATGATTTCTCTGTACAATAAGCTTATCAATTTTTTCTATTTGCGTCTTATGTTTATAAGTATCAATAACGCGTTGTCTGGAAATCTTATTATTTAAGAAAAAATCGTCCCGCTTTTCATAGCGTTTTTCATATTCATCTTGAATTAAAACAAGTCTATGCGCTTTCTCCAGATAGGTTTCTGATAAAGGGGATTTATCCCATGTTTCTGAAATAATTTTATCATGTTTCTTAAATAATTTAAGATATTCGTTTTTTATCCGCGTATTTAAAGATTTCATATAATCTTTATAACTTAATGTCTTAATAGTTTTACTTCGTATAGTTTTAACTGTAATTTTATTATTTTCATCGGATATATTAAACAGTATAATTTTATAAAAATCGTCGCGTGAATATTTTTGCAAAGTGCTATTAATTTTGTAAGTAATTTTATCAATAGCATCGAAGACATAAGTTCCCGGCTTACTCGTTATCTTTGCCCCTGCTATTTGATTTTTAGTAAAACTATCGTAAACAAAAAGAGCAATTTCAATTTTTTTTTCTTGTGTAATTCCCAGATTTCCAATAATTACATAATCGATATTTTTGTTCCTATATTCTATAAACGATTTTTCAAGTTGATTTTTTTCTGTTTTAGAAACATTTTTGCTAACGTGAATTTTTAGGTAGTTCTTTTTATCGGATAAAACTTTACGTATTGAACGAGGAATTGAATTCGAAAAATAATTATATTTGTCCGGCAAAGATTCTTTTATGTTTAGCGATAAAATCATTATACTTCGTTTTTTTAGCTTTTCTTGAAAGTAATTCTTTTTACTAATCTTTTTCAATTTTTTATCAATTAAATAATTTTCATATCCAATATTGTTTAAAAAAGAAAGTGTTTTAAAGTTTGAAAGTGTATTTTCTTTTTTTTGAAACAAAGAATGTGCTTTTATCCAATGTTCAATGCCTTCAAGCACACTGTTTTCATCAATTTTTTGTTTGCCTTTTTTTAGTATATTTTCCGCTTTATTAAAAAATGGTATTAATTCTATTTCTTTAATATCCTTTTCAATTTCCGCTTTAATTTTTATATACTGTATAGTATTTATTATGTTATATTCATTTAAAATTTTTATATAATTTTCTTTAGCAAGTTTCCATTTTTTATTTATAAATAGTTTATCTGCTTTCATAATTTTTTGTTTTAGTTCAAAATGTTTAGCTGAATTTATTTTCTGAGCTGAAACCAAATTAACAACGGAAAAAAACAATGCACTTATAAAAATTAATCTTTTCATATCAACACCCTACCTTTTAACTAATTGATTATATAAATTTTAAATTTAATTGTAAAGATAATTTATTTAAATTCTGTGGAAATCAAAGTTAAATCATCGTTTCTTTCTGCTTCGCCTAAAAAATTGTATAAAGAATTTAAATATCCTTTATGAATGTCTTCAAGCGGGAAATCCTGTTTATTTTCAAAAAATGAATACGCTCTTTTTTCTCCGTAAAGTTCGTCGTGTTCGTTGAATTGCTCAAAAATACCGTCTGTGAATAAAAAGAGTTTATCGCCTGTTTCATATTCTTCATCTAATTGAGTAAACTCGGTGTTACTTTTGACACCGAGTAGTCGTCCCCCGGATATTAATTTTTGAATTTCCCCTGATTTTTTTAAGAGAACTTGCTCCGGGTGCCCGCCTGATGAAAAAACTATTTTTTGCCGTTGTATAAAAATATCAACCACAAATGCAGTGAAAAATATGTCAAGGTTGTAATACTGTCTGATATATTCCCTGTTCAATAATTGTAGCACTTCATAAGGGTCAAGAAAGGAATTGTTAATTTTTTCATATTCGGCTTTTAAAAGCATTGTGGTTAAGGATGCCTGAATACCGTGCCCTGTCATATCTGCAATGAGAATTCTAATATGCCCGGGAGAAAGTTTGCGCACGTCGTATAAATCTCCGCCAACCATCTGCATCGGATTATATTCAACGAAAAGTTTTAAATCATTAATATCGGGTTCATCTAAAGTTAAAACTCTGGTTTGAATCTTTTTTGCCATCTCAAGGTCAGTTGTAATTATTTCATCTTTTTCTTCCAGTAAAGCGTTCTTTTCTGATATTTGTTCATATAAACGTGAATTATGCGTTGCGTTTGCAATGTGTAAGGCAAAACGTTTTATGGTTTTAATATCATTATCACTGAAATTAAGTTTTTTATTATGATTAATAATGTTTATTGCGCCTATTACTTTTTCCGGTAGCTTTAAAGGGATGATTAATAAACTTTTTATATTTAAAGTTAGCGCGGCTTGTTTATTTAGATAATTTTTTTCTTTGTTTAAATCAATGTCATTAATATAAAACGTTTTATTTTCTAGAATACAACGGGAAACGAGATCTCCGTTATTTTTTTTAAGAGGGAATTCCCTGCCTAATTTATCGAGTTGTTCATCAGGGGAGGCATTTACTGAAAACAATTTACGTATCTCATACGTTTCGTTGTCAGGACTACACAATAATAAAGAAAAACTTTCAAAAGAAAATAATTTTTGTAACTCTTGTACAATAATGTTAAAAGTTTCGTCAATATCAAGGGAACGGGTTATGTGCATAGACATTTCTTCGTGTTTTGCAAGTTCGCCTAACGCCCTTTCTAATTTTTCTCCCCGTTGTTCAAGTCCTTTATAAAGACGTGAATTGCTAATTGCGCTTGCGGCTTGATGAGAAAAATTAAGCACTATTTTAATTTCTATATCATCAAGTTCAAGGTCATTAGGACTGCTCATTCCTATAACGCCTATTCTTTGCTTTCGCACTACTAACGGGCAAATTAAGATGCATCCTTTATTATCTTTATAATTTATTTCATCGTAAACCCATTTTTTTTTTAAATAAGCGCTTGCAATTCTACTGCTTGGGTCATCGAGATTAATTATCCGCCCTTGTAGTGATTTTACGCTTTTTTTATCAATATCATTTGAGTAGAATTTAGTACATTCTAAAACGTTTTTATCCGGTGCTTTTAGATAGACGCTTATGGTTTCGAATTTGAATAAAGCGATTAAGCCCTTTATAATTTCATCGAGTATCTCATCCGTATTAAAAGTAGAATTGATTTTAACGGAAATAGAACCGAGATGATTTACATGTTCAAGTAAAATGTTTAGTTTTTTCTTTTGTTTTTCAAGTTCATTTATTTTTAACGCGTTATTTAGCGAAGGGCAGATAGTGTCAATAAAATCGCTTATGATTTTTAATGTATCTTCGGAAATTTCAATAAATTTTTTTTCTTGAAATAATATTAATATACCGAAAAAATCCGACTTTTGTTTTAAAGGAAAAACGTACAACGACTTAATTTCTGTTTTGCCTAAAATTTTAAGTGAAATTTCTCCGTTACTTGTATCGGGAATAAAAAAGGGTTTGGATTTTTTTATAGCTTTGATAAAAGAATCTTTTTTATTGTCAAAAGAAATAGTTTCGTTTAAATCTGGTTTGGTTGTTTTTAAACTTTGTAACGAAATCGAATTGTAAAATTCAAAGACGTTATCCTCGGGATTAAAAAAATAAAAACAAGCATTTCCCTTTGCTAAATAAGATTGAATATATTCTAAAATTGCTTTAGTTATTGAAGATGTATCTGAAGCGCCTGCAATGATTTTTAACAACGCGTTTTTTTTTCGTTAATTCTTTTTCAACATTTGAAGTGAACTTTTTAAAATCTTTATCCGACATTTTACTCCCTACTTTAAATAAATATACTAATAAAATGAATATTTAACTAAAACGGAAAATTTATATTTTTTTGCATAAAAAAAAGCAGGCAAAAAAACGCCTGCCCGATTTTAATATATTTAAATTTATTTATATTTTCCTACAACTACTACGGCATTATGACCGCCAAACCCAAAGGAGTTTGATATTGCGTTGTCTATATTAAGGTCTATTGCCCCATCTTTAATAACGTCTATATTGCATTCAGGGTCCTGATTAAAAACGTTTATCGATGGATGAGCTTTCCCAAGTTCTATCTCCTTAATTACTGCAATAAGTTCAAGAGCGCCGGATGCGCCTAAGGCGTGCCCTATCATTGATTTTGTTGCTTGCATTTTTAATTTATCAGCATGCGAACCGAATACAGAGCGAACTGCCTTAACTTCAGCGGCGTCTCCAAGGGGAGTGGAAGTTGAATGCCCGTTAACGAGCTGGACTTCCTCGGGATTGATTTTAGAATCATCCAACGCTTGTTGTAAAGCAATTTTTACGCCGTGTCCGTCATCTCTTGGTTGTGTAACGTGAAAAGCGTCTGCGGAAACCCCGCCACCTTTATATTCGGCATAAATTTTTGCGCCTCGTTTTTTTGCGTGCTCCAGTTCTTCAAGTATAAAAATACCCGCGCCTTCGCCTGCAACAAAACCGTCCCGGTCAACATCAAAAGGACGCGATGCGTTTTGCGGCTCATCGTTTCTCGTTGACAATGCTTTATTCGAACAAAACCCAGCCATAATGAGTTTATTTATACCCGCTTCAGAACCTCCCGTTACCATAACGTCAGCCTTACCCATACGGATGTAATCAGCAGCGGTTACTATTGCATGATTACTCGATGCGCATGCGCTTGAAACGCTGAAATTAGGTCCCATTAAACCGTGTTCAATTGAAACCATTCCGCTTGACATATCAGGGATAACAGCCGCAATGAAAAATGGTGATACTCTTCTAGGCCCGTTATCATGGCAGGTTACAGATTGGTCGTAAAACGCTTTTGTTCCGCCTAGTCCCGAACCAATAATAACGCCTATCTTATCGCGGTTTAACTTTTCTAGCGCATCTTTTGTAAGTCCTGCATCTTCTAAAGCGTGCTTTGAAGCCGCCATGGAATATGCAATAACTATGTCATATCTGCGTAAGAATTTTTTGTCAACATATTCGAACGGGTCAAATTCTGTGATTTCTCCTGCTATTTGTACAGCCAAATCTGATGGATCAAAACCTGATATTTTCTTTATTCCCGATTTACCTTGTAAAAGGTTGTTGATATAAGTATCCGGGTCATTGCCTAAACTAGAAACAATGCCTAGCCCCGTTATTACTACTCTTCTCATAGTTCCTCCGAATAATTTCGTTTACGGTTTCACAATAATATATCAAATATCAAAAAAAAAACCAACGAAAAAAAAATCATTATTTATCGATTTATGAAAGGGAATTTTAATAATTTTTGAAAAATAAAACAAGTTTATAAAACCGTTTTAATCTATGATTTTCTTAAACACACGAATATATTTATCAACATACTTTACTTTTTTATTTCCGTAAAACTAAATTAATCAAAATTGTTACCGTATTTTATAACTAATTGACATTCCGCTACCTTTTGTATCGAAAACCGTTTTATAATTTTTCAATGATTTCAAAAAATTGATATACGGTTTGCTATTCCAAAAATCACCCTCAAGGGAAACATTGTGAGAAACATAACAACCGCCAACTTTTAATTTGGAATCCATTGCCAGAAAATAATTTTTATACCAACCTTTATCCGCATCACAGAACGCAAAATCAAAACGTCCTTTTAATTTAGGAACGAGTGTATGCGCATTAGCTAGACGGGCATCAATATATTTTGATAAACCGGATTTTTTAAAATTAATTAAGGCTTGTTTATATCTGTTTCGGTTTATTTCAATAGTAATTAATTTGCCTCCGGTCTTGCTTAAAGCCCATGCCATCCAAATTGCAGAGTGCCCCGTTGACGTTCCTATATCAACAGCGCGTTTATAATTATGCTTTATGATAAGATTGTAAAGAGTTTTGCCGTCCACCCCCGGAACATTCATGTTGCGCCATGTATGATTATTTAGAAAAGTTTTAACTTTTTTATCTAAAATAGTAAGCTTATTATTTTTCGTTGTCATTTTATTTGAAAGCAAAAATAGAAAAAAAAGTATAATAAAACTTGTTGTTTTTTTCATTACGCACTCCTGATTTTTTTTATAAAACGAAAAACTTTAAATATCGCAAATTTATTATGAAAACGTTTTAATTAATAATAATCTTAAACCAAAAATCGTTAAATATCAAATTTTAAGCTATAATTATACAACTAAAATTATAAATCCGTAGACAAACAACGATTTAAATCCTTAGTTCAAAGTAATTTAGAATTTCCATCACTTTGATTTTAAAATTATATTAGTATAAGGGCAGGTTTAAAACAAATAAATTTATCAAAAAAAATCCGTTTGCTTTTTATTTCGCTTATCCTGATACAAATCAGCAGCTTTTAGAAAAAAATTTCGTTCTGATTTGCAACTCATGAATTGTATACATTAAAGCCAGATGCTCATAAAAGATATCCGTTTTTATATTTTTTGTAATTAATAACTTAACCCTAAAAATTAATGAAGCTAAAACTTTTTTAAAAAAATTAAATTAAACTGAAAGAAATATTTATTTATATGCATAACAATATTTATACGTTGTTAACGTACAAGGCAAAAATATTGCCAGGCGACTTCAAGAAACCGGTACTTTACGTTGTAAATTGCCGGTTATTTTTTTATTAACTCCTGAATTTTTTCCATAAGCCATGATTCATTCACAGGTTTAGATAAAACGTAGTCTGCTCCGGTATTTTTAACGCGTTGTTGTTCATCCTTTAACGCGTGAGCGGTTAGGGCAATAACGGGAATATCTTTATAATTTTCCTGTGATTTAAGCGTTTTTATTAACTCAACCCCATCCATAAAATCCATTTTTATATCCGTTAAAATTATATCCGGTGCAAAATCATCAATGGCTTCAAGACATTCCTGGCCGTTTTTCGTTATTTTTATATTCATTGAATAATTTGAAAACATATATTTTAGTAAATCAGCATTTAATTCGTTGTCTTCCGCAACCAACGCGTTTTTATTATTTAATGAAGAAAAATCTCTTGTTGTTTCAACTGTGGATTTATCTGTTTTTTCATCTTTTTTAATGTTTTTAAAAACAACGGAAAAAGTCATACCTCCGTTTTCGTTGTTTTTCGCGCTTATTTCTCCGTGCATTAATTCCGTTAAACGTTTGGATATAGATAAACCTAAACCCGTTCCTTCATATTTATAATCGTTTTTAATTCTTTCAAAAGGAATAAAAACGCGTTCTATACTGTCTTCGGGAACTCCGATTCCTGTATCTATAACGGAAATTATAAATCCAGTTGTATCCTCTTCATTACTGCTTTTTAATGTTTCTGCATAAATTGTAATTTTACCTTCGCTTGTAAATTTAATTGCGTTGCCGATAATATTGATTAATATTTGCTTTAAACGCATTTCATCTAAAAGAATAAAACGGTCTTCTAATTTTTCAGTATCTAATTCAAGAGAAAGGTTTTTACTTTTAGCTTTTAAATCAAAAATAGTGCACATCTCATTTAAAACCAGTTTAAGTTTAAATGGATTATATTCGATATTTAGTTTCCCCGCTTCAATAGAAGACAAATCAAGTATATCGTCTATTATTAATATCAGGTTCTCCCCGCTCATTTTAATAATGTCTGCAAACTCAACGTCTTTTTCTTCTACTAATCTCCGCTTTAGCAAATCAGAAAAACCAATAATTGCGTTCATAGGAGTTCTGATTTCATGGCTAACATTAGCGAGAAACTCGCTTTTTGCGTTGTTTGCATTTTCAGCAATTACTTTTGCTTTTTCCAGTTCGTTAGTTCGTTGCTTAACTTTTGTTTCAAGTTGTTCCTGTGCTTGTTTTTGAATCTCCTGTTTTTCTGCATTAATTCGGTTTATTATATCCGCAAGCCCAACGGAAAATATCGTTGCTGTTAGTGCATAGCCAATTTTGGGCGCATGATAAAAAATAGGTTTGTAAGGCAATATATTCATTGCCATTAAGAAAAATAAAGCAAGCCCAATTAAAGTCATTGATATAGCAACGAGAAAATAAATAGCTGGTTTGTATCCCTGCATTATACATTTAACTGCTGTTACAATTGAAATGGGGAATAAAATAAGTGCAATATTTAAAACGAGTTTATTCGTTATAGTTATATCGATAAAAGCTGTTAATAAGCTAAGGATATATAATGGAATAAATGCAGATAATATTTTCGTTAATACAGGCGTGTATTGCTTTGTTTTTAAAAATTCGATTGAAAAGAGGATTAGGGAAATAGCGGACAGAATTCCGAAAATAAAAAGAGCATAGAACGTTGACAATGGTGTAGGGAATATAGGATAAGCATATCCTATGCCGAAAAGAGCATAGTGATATAATCCATGAAATAATACAGCGAGAACGAAAAATAAATAAGATCGCAATCCTGTAAATATATAAATAATGATATTGTACAATACAAGTATAATTATAATCCCAATATAAACCCAGTTTACTGAGTTAATGCTCATTTCGTTTCTAAAAAAACCTTTAAGAGTGTAAAAATAAATAGGTAGAATTATAGATGCGTTAGATTTTACTTTAATGTAAATTATGTATTTTTTGTTTTGCGGCAAGTTTATATGAAAAGTACCGTACCTGAAAATAGATTTGTTGAAACTCTTTTTTTTACGTTCAATTAAGCCGCCTTTTTTCACATATTTGATTTTGTTGTTCTTTATAATAAAAATTTCTATTTTACGGAAATTAGGGTATTGAATTTGGAATATCCAATTTTTACTAATTTCTGATTTGTTTATTACTTCAAATTTTAGCCAGTAAGCACTGTGTGTTATGCCGAAATTTAATACGTTTTTTTTACTTTGTTTGAAACGATATTTATCCGGGTTATTTATTAACTCATTAATTTTTATTTGGTTTTTTGAATCTTTTAGATAAAAAATATTATTTCCCGCATTAATACTGTGTTTATTCGGTTTTAAAATTAAAGTATTCGCGGATAAATAATTCGTTGTCAAGATGAATATAATAAACAATAATTTAAATATTTTCATAAAATTAATTAATATATCTTAAATTTAAATAAATCATTATAAAATATAGTAAAAATATTTGTTTAAAAATAACATATATATTAAAAAATAAAAATTTTAATCGAAGATAATATTAGGCAAGAATTTTGCGTTTAGATTCCGATAATTAAATTAATATTCTTTGGTTTTTACTTTTTTTGTTTAGGACCCGGACATGCTGCATAAGATTTAAGCAGTTAAAATGTCTT
>CAYUYT010000130.1:0-9689 GCA_964449345.1 uncultured Spirochaetia bacterium
GTTTACTTCATATACTTTTTTATCTTCCAAACCTAAATCCATATCATTAACGTTACCGGAAAAAACGTTTCCGTTTTCAATTCCCTTTTCAATAACGAACTGATATTCCTTATTTTTATTATTATCACCGAGAACGAGGCGGATTTTCTCCCAGTCGTTGTAAAAATATTCGTTTAACAACGGGAATATCTTATACCTAAAAACGCGTTGCAGGGTATTAAAATCATTAACCTCTAAAAAATAAGAATGCCCGATTTGATGGTCGCGGTCGATTAAAAAAGTAATGCGTTTATTGATTGTTCCAAGCATTTTCTTTAAATTGATACCTTCAACGTCATCATTCAATTTTTCATACTCCGGCATCATTTCTATGAAAGTAAACCTCCGCCTTAACGCGGTGTCAACGAGCGCGATTGAATGGTCCGCCGTGTTCATCGTGCCTATAATGTGTAGATTAGAGGGGATGCCGAAAGGCTCTTCTGAATAAGGTAAAGTTGTGATTAATTCATTTTTTTCTCCAATTCTCTTATCTGTTTCAATTATAGTAATAAGTTCACCTAAAATTTTAGAGATATTACCTCTATTAATTTCATCTATTATAATTATAAAATTTTTTAATTCAGCTTTTATTTTAGATTTTGTTGATTTAGAATAAATATTTGTTTCAAATTCTCTTGTTATTATAGTTGCAGATAAATTCTGATGATTAACACTTCCACCTGTATAAAAAGACCTAAATTTGCCATTATTAAATTTATTAATTCTCTCTAGCCATCTTGTTTCTTTATAATCAAGATAAATTTTATTATCTTCATTAATTTTTTCTTCCACATAATCCGAATAAGCTTGCAATAAATTTTCAATATTTATATCATCTTCTTTTTGAAATGATTCCTGATAATTTATTTTAGCTAACTCTGCAATTTTTTTAAATATACCATCTTCAATATCATAAATAATTTCTTTACTTTTTTTATCAGTTTTTGCTTTCAATCCTTCAACGAATTCCTCATAAGAATAGGATTGGTGAAAAGTTATAAACTCAATTTGCCCGTTGTTTTTGTATTCATTAAAAGTCTTAACGTATTCCGCCCTTTTACCCGGATCACCGGTATTATAATTTTCCGGTGTTTTCCCCTCAATGATAGCAAGCGCGTAATTAACAACGTTATACGTTTTCCCCGTTCCCGGAGGGCCGTAAAGGATTATGTTTTTTTCCCGTTGTAGGGTTTTTGCGTCTATTTTAGGTTCTATGTTTTCGTTAGGCATATTCGTTACTCCTTGATTGTCAATATTTAATAATCCAATTAAAGTTTTAGCTTCTGTTTTATTAAGTTTGAAATTTGTCTGTCTGGGAATTTTTAATATTTGCAGATTTTCTAAATCTTTATATTTTTCAATTTTTGATTTCAATAACGGCTCATTAAAAATTTTCATAATATTTAAGCGCACAGACTTACTTTTATTTTTCCTTTCTTCTGAGTTTGAGCTTCTGTCTAACCAGTATTTTTTTTCATATTCATATTCTTCGATAAAATCCGGCATACTTGTGACTTCAGACAAAGCGTATATGCCGGCATTTTCTCCAGCTAACCATAAAAAAACTCTATCGCCCTTTTTTATAGCTTTAAAGTTTTGAGGGGTTTTGTATGTTATTTTTTTATGATTTTCAATGCATTCTAAAAGATTAAATGTTTTGGGATTTGCTTGAAATATCCAAAACGTATGATTAGCGATTTTGTTTTGTTTATTGAAAACATATGCATCATTTGAAATTTCATAAAATTCTTTATTCATGAGTTTTTTATTATCTTCAACTTTATTTAAAATTGAGAGATACTCATGATAATTCTCAAAATTAGTATCTATCTTATACTTTTTTAAGTATGTTTTACTATGCTGGTCAATCGGTAAGTATTCATCAGGGGCAATCCAAAAAATTGATTGAGTAATTTTTGCTTTTCCCATACCATTTATTTTAATGGAATTATTAAAATTCTCATTAATGGTTTCTTTATTTGTGGTTTCCATTATTGAAATAAACAATTCCCATAATGTTGATAATTCTTTTTCATTATCAAAGTAAATAGAATTTGTCGGCTGAGACTTCGGTACTCCTTTATAATCTTCCGGAAGATTTAGATCTAAACTTAAATCTTTCAAAATATTTTTAAGATAATCGTTCCTCTTTAATCCTTCATCTTGTGAATATTTATTAATTAAAGCAAAAAAAGTAAAAGGATCTATTCCAAGTTTCATAGTAGTTTCTTTTTCTTTAGGGATGGTTATTCCTGAATCATAAATAATTTCAACTAATTCTTTTTGTTTATCCTTATATTCCAATAATTTCTTTGCAATTTTTTTATAAATTGGCACCCAAGTATAATCCATACTATCCTCCATAATTTCTCACTCTTTTATTTTATAATTCATCTATTTCATCTCTACTCATAAACTCTACAACGCCTTCATAGCCGCGGATTAGCTCCACCATTTTTTCCGTTATAAATGAAAGCCTGTGAGTGTCTTCTTTACCATAACCAACGAAATTCCCAGCAGTAATTTCACTTTGTGTTTTCGGGTCAATGGTGCGCAACATAATCATAAATGAGATGTTTCTATCGGCGAGATAATCAGAAATATATTTTAGTTCCTTTGAAAGCATTTCTCTTATTTCTTTATCCCGTTGTTCATTACTAAGGCCATCGGATAAAGCCATTATATCTTGAATAATGTTCATAAACAAAACTCCTTTACTGCTACTGTTAAAGTATAAAACATATAAAAGCAAATTGCACGACACGTTGTGTCAAAAACGCGTTATAAATGTATAAAAGGCATTACGGGGTTCATTATACAGCTTAGCACTATGCTAAGTGCAAGCATTTTTTTTGAGGAAATTATAAGAATTTGTAAAATAGTTAAGGGATTTAAACTTATGTTTTTTAATCTTTATCGTAGCTTAGATTAAAAATTCCGGCATTCTTTACGTATTATAGATAAACCAAAGCTGCGAAAAAACATTTTTAATTGCCTATGCTTCAAAACCATATATTATGCATATTGGGAATGTATATGTATTTACTTGTATATAAATTTTATTATGTTTTTTTGCCGGTTTCATAATCTAACGCGTTTATATATTTTATATGGCAGTATATATATTCTCTTTTATCATTTTTATAGTACTATGGGTTGTATTCTAGTTTTTTTTAATGTATTAATCTTTTATAATAAAAAAAATTTTAATTTTAATTACGCACAACGTGCGCCTTTTTTTATTATCTAAATAACAATAAGTTAAAATTTTTATTATTAACAATTTATTAACGTAAAAAACAAAAATACTAACAATGATTTTCTATATCTTAGTCAGAAACATATATATATTCATTAAATTTATTTTAATTTCAATATAAAAAATGCTTGATTTAATATACTTTTGAGTATATAATATTTATTAGAGAGTTATTGAAAGCAACGCAAAAATTTTTATTAAAAGAGGGTGAAAATGATTAATAAACAACGAAAAAAACATGATTACAAAAATAATCTAGACCTAAGAAATGTAATCCGATTCTTGGATTACAAACTTAAAACAAATGAAAACGAAAAACTAAAAAAAGCATTAATTAAAAACCAAAACATAAAAAGAGAAATTGAAAGGCAACGTTCTTTTTCCAGAAGAAACGTGAAAAGAAATCCCGTTTCAATTGATCCAATTGAAGAATTTAGTTCTTTTATTGATAACAATGATGTTTTAAAAATCAATCTATATCACGCTGATATTAAATCAAAGTTATCCACAGAACAGGCAGATTTTTTTGAATTAATGCAATTCGGATACACTTTAAGCGAAATATCCGATATTTTATCCGTTTCTTATATGACATTAAGGCGAAATTTAAAAAAAATAAAATCTATCGTGGATTTTATCGTTAATTACAATTAAACAAAATTATTTATCTTGAATTAACGCGTTGAATACATTATAATGCTAATAATGAAAAAGTATTTTTTTATATTATTTATAACAACGTTTGCTTTGGTTAACTTAGTTTTTGCAAGTAACAACTGCAATATGGTATTTAGAAAAGCATTAAGAGCTCAAGTAAACGGAAATCATAAAACTGCAATTACCTATTTAAGAAAATATGCTTCTATTTGCGGAAAAGATGTGGTTTATAACTATTTAATGGGGGAAAGCTATTTCCTTCTTAAATCCTACTACAAAGCTTTTAAGCATTATTTATCAATACCCGGAGCAGACCCAAGATACGGCCATCTAAGAAAACGAATGCTTAAACTTGCAAAGTATTATTTAACACCGGAACAGTACGCTGAACTTGTTTATCCCGTTACTAAGAAAATGATTGAACCCAAATCAGTGAAATATAAAAAATAAGTTTTCCAAATACTTTCTTCACTTGCTTAGGTTTATTTAATAATTTTACATTATGAGCTTACAAAAGACAACGTCGGGAAACCGTCTTCACATTGCTATTTTTGGAAAACGCAATGTCGGTAAATCAACCTTAATAAACTCTCTTACCAATCAGGACATTGCGCTTGTTTCAAATCATCCCGGAACAACTACAGACCCTGTGAAAAAAGCGATTGAAATTTTACCTATAGGACCGTGTTTAATTATTGACACAGCCGGGCTTGATGATGTCGGCGATTTAGGCAAGATGCGAATTGAAAAATCCTTGGAAATTATGAATAAAACTGATATTGCTTTAATCGTTGTTGAACAAGGGTTTACTGAATTTGAAAAAGACGTTGCATATAAATTATCAAAAAAGGAAATTCCTTTTATTTTAGTAATTAATAAAATCGATGTTTATGCTGATTCTGAAACTATTGAAAACGCTGTTATTAAATACAATGCTTCTATTCCCATTATAAAAGTTAGCGCAAAAAATAAAAAGGGTGTTGACGAATTAAAAGGAGCAATTGTTAAATACTCTCCTAAAACCTTTGGTAATGCAAGGCTTTTAGGTGATTTACTTTCTCCTGGAGATTTTATCGTTCTTGTTTGCCCAATTGACACCTCTGCGCCAAAGGGCAGGTTAATTTTGCCGCAAGTTCAGGCAATTAGAGACGTTCTTGACTCTGATTGCATTAGCGTTGTTACGAAAGAGCACGAGTTACGCTGGGCATTAGATAACGTAAAAGTTAAACCTAAACTCGTTGTAACGGATTCGCAGGTCTTTTCAAAAGTATCCGCGGATACCCCGCCAGACATAAAGTTAACGAGTTTTTCAATTTTAATGGCGCGGTTAAAAGGCGATCTTGAAGAAATGATTAGAGGAATTGCCGCAGTAAATAAATTAAAACCGCATGATAAAGTTTTAATTTCAGAAGCCTGCACTCATCATCGTCAGGCAGATGATATAGGAACGGTAAAGATACCGCGATGGCTTCAAAATAGAGTAGGGGGGGATTTAAATTTTAGTTTCACCTCTGGCACTAAATACCCTGATAATTTAAACGATTTTAAGCTTGTAGTTCATTGCGGCGCATGCATGATTAATAGAAAAGAAATGCTCTACCGGATTTACGTTGCCAAAGAGCATAAAGTTCCGATTATTAATTATGGCGTTTTGATAGCGTATTTACATGGCATTATGCCTAGGGCGATTGAAATTTTTCCCTACTTATATGAGCTTTATAATTCTTTGTTAGAAGAATAATTTTAAAGCCTCTCAAATCTTGAGAATAATTAATTTTTACGTTGAAATATTGTTAAGTATTAAAGAATTTGATAAATTAGAGAAAATTTTTATTGAAATTGAAAATTTTTTATATAAAGTTTACAATTTAAAGAGTTATTTTAACGTGTTTGGTTTTGATAAGAAATTTTATAATTGCGAATAATTTAGGAGGTTTTAAAAAAAATGAAAGTTAAGGTTAAGGTTGGATTTTTAGTAATGTTATCGGTTGTGTATTTTTCTTGTACTCCGACAGTTGAAGGAGAAAGAAAGCAATTTAAACGCAATCTAAAAAAAATAAAAATTAACGCGAAAAGGTTTCCAGGCATAAAGCGTTATTTAAAAGATTTGCATAATATATCAATCAAAGAAATGAAAAGTATTTCTCAAATTCAAAATGAAGAAGAAAAAGCTAAGGAAATGGATAAGGTTAACGATGCTATTTTGAGTGACCCGTTGATGCGTAATATTTCTCGTTTTGATTCTAAAAATAGAGAAGCAAGGAATATTATAAAGAATATATTCCGTTTTAGAACATCGAATTATCCTTCAAAAATAAAAATCATGATTAGAAAAGCTAGACGATCGTGCAATAAAGCCGGAAAAATTATTTTACGTTATAGAGAGCGTTTGAAAAAATCAATGTTTAATACTAAGGTAAACGCAGTAGATGCCTTTTCGCGAATCAGTTCTAAAATTTGGGATATTAACACTGATTTAAAAAGAATGTATTCGGATATTAATAGGCAGATTGATAAATACCGTAAATATAAAACTAAAAAGAGGAAGCAAACTGATAAACAGAAACAAACTAATAAGCATGATGTTTAACCTTTTTTTTGTATTTTTATTTTAAAATGATTAGATGTAAATAAAAAACATATTGTTTTAATCCGTTATCTTAACATTTATTTAATTTTTTTTTAATCGAATAAAAATTAAAAACTGCTTAATTCTATATCGAGAGGCAGTAGTTTATGAATATTTGCTATCAAAACAATAACGGATTAAAATTTTCAGATTTAATTCTTTGTTCGGCTTTGAACGATCTGGAGAATACTAAGAACTTGATAAAACAGGGTAAAGATGTTAACCAAGTAAATGCGTTGGGTTTAAATTCTTTAATGCTTGCGTGTGAAAAAGGCAATTATGATATTGCTAAAGTTTTAATCAAAGCCGGTGCCCATATAAATAAAAAAGATAGTTTGAACTGGACTCCGTTAATGCATAGTGTTTACTCTGGTAATATAGATATTTCTTTATTATTAATTAATAATAACGCGGATATAAATGCATTTGATGAAACTTGCGGATATTCTCCATTAATATGTGCTTCTGAAAAAGGAAATATTAAACTAATTGAAATCTTATTAAAGCATGGCGCAGATATTAATTTAGGTAACGGAAAAATAGAGAACGCTTTTTTTACAGCTTGTACTTTAGGCCGTATTAATGTTGCTGAATTTCTTTTGGAAAAAGGAGCTTGTGTTAATACTTGTAACAAATTTCAAGAAACAGTATTGATGCATAGCGCTTATTTTGGATATTTGATTATAATGAAAATACTCCTCAATAAAGGAGCTAAAGTAAACGTAATTGATTCTACTGGTTGGACAGCTTTAATGTATGCAGCTGCCGGGGGCCATGCTGAATGTATAAGGGAACTTGTGAAATACGGGGCAGATGTTAACGCAAAGAATTCATCAAAATGGACAGCTTTGATGTTTGCTTGCGCTTATGGAAATCTAAAATCGGTTGAACATTTAATAGAAAACGGAGCCAATCCTAATGTTTACGATACACGGGGCAATTGTCCTTTATTGCTTGCAAAAAAATATGAAAAAAGAACAATTGTCAATTATCTTACTGATATAGTTGGTAATAGCTGACATTTTTTGCGGTAGGGGTAAAATGTATGCAATCAATGAGGGGGTAAATTATTACCATATATAAAGGCAACGTAAAAACCGGATATCAAAATTTTAATAAATATAATGCATGAAGCAGGAAAAACATAACCTCAATATTACTTCTTGAATTTTCAACTTAAAAAAAATGTTTAAAATATTCACAATGATAAGCCTTTTATACGTTAACTAAAGTTATGTTAAAATTTTTTATACAAAAATATTAATACTTATTTTTGTAGAATTTATTATTTTGTTATGAGCCGCGTTTATATTATATTTTTTTTGCAAAATTTAATATTGGAGGATGGATATGTTTAACCCATTCTATGACAAGGATAAGTTTTTTGATATGTTAAGTACAACGAGAACGCGCATGAATGATTATTCAAGAGAGCTTTTTCATAGCACATTTGATATGATGATGCTTGGTCTTGATGATATTATGCGTTCGGTTGGTTTAAGGCATATTTTAAGGCATAAGTTAATTGGTGGCGGTCTTATTCCTATGATTGCAAGTATTATGGATTTTGAGAAATGGGAAACTGAAAGGTTGATTGAAATATTAAAAGGTGATAGCGATGAAACTTTAATGGATTTTTTAAAGGAGACTTCATCAAAGATTTTATCAGGGATGCGCTACGATCATCTCGTTAATAAATTGGGAAAACAGCTTTTCGGTTCTGCTACGTTTGAAGGCGAAAAAAAGATTGCTGAGAATGATTGGTTTACCTTAACTTACATTCCGGCTAAAGGCTCTAAAAAAGCTGTGCTTTTTCATCAAGGCGGTGTACTTCCGTATTCTGATAGAATATTTAGGTTTTTGCCGGAGATTAATTTTTTTGATAGGTTTATTGAAGCAGGAATTGATGTATATGCTATGGAATTAAAAGGTGATATTGTAACTAACCCTAAGATAAAAAATTTAAATGTTGAAAAAATGATAGAAACTTCACATGAGTTTACGGATATTGCTTTTAAACACAATGGCGGAAAAAGAATGATTTTAGAAGGATATTGCGGTCATGGTATGCAAACAGCAGCAAGTCTTTTAGCCGATGTTGACGGTATGAAAAAGAAAGTTAGTGAGTTTATGTTAATGGTTTCCCCTATTGACGGCAGAAAGTGTAATGAGCTAGGTGAAATGATGAACTTATTTCCTAAATCAATGATGTTCTGGAATCTTGTTCTTACTGCTATGAGAGGCGAAGTTGTAAAGGGTGATAATTTACAAAGAACTATTGATGTTGCCAAAAAATCATTTTTTGAAAAAACTACTTTCGGAAGATTTGTTCACGGGTGGAAAGCAGGATTGTATTCCAATGTGAAAAACGTTAATGATTTGGATAAACGTTTAAAAATGGATTTAGCTGGAGCTTATTGGATTTCTCCGGTAAATGCAACGCTTTATCCCGTACCTGTTAGTTTATCACATTTTTCAACAATGATTTTTACTGTGGGAGTTACTGAGGACGGTAAATTGCCTGTAAGGTATAAAGGCAAACGATTAAGTTTTTCTGATTTAAAAAATACAGACATACACATTGTTGCGTTTTACGGTGATTTGGATGCAATGGTTCCTTCAAAAACAGCTGATTTTATGAACGATTTAATGGGTGATCAATTTACTCAGGTTGTTCATGAGAAAACCGGACACGTTTCTTATATTCTTTCACCAAAAAGGTGGCAAGAAAGCGGAGATAGGTCGTTTAAACCCGGTATTATTAGCACTATTTTAAAAAATTATAAACCGGGAAGTAAACAAAGTTCCTCAAGTGCATCATCCGGTAAAAGCAATCAAACTGTTTCAAAAACACAGTAAAAAATTAGTATTTCTATATATTTAAAAAGCTGTCAGCTAAAGGCAGCTTTTTTTATTATATATTTTTACATAAATTTGTTTTTTTCTTATTAAATTTACATATATGAAAAAAATAATTGAAATATTTATATATAATAGTATAATTTCTTTAAATGTATTATAATAAAAAGTTGTTAAAAATATGAGTATATTTTTTTACAAATATTTATTCATATATTGACAATTTTTTAAAAATGAAATATAATA
>CAYUYT010000131.1:0-9638 GCA_964449345.1 uncultured Spirochaetia bacterium
AAAAAATCAAAGATTTAGACGGAAATTTTATGCTTCATGAATTTTTAGGGTTAAAACTTTCAGCTTTAAAAATACCAGAAAAAATGTATACAGCTTTCCATTCCCTGAAAAATAAAAAGCTATATGTTTTTTAATTCGTATAAGAAAAGGAGTATAATGATGAAAGAACAAGGAAAACAAATACTTAACGAATGGTCAAGATCAGTAGCAATAAAATTGATAACGCAGTCAAACACCTTGATTAAAGAGAACAATAAAAAAAATGAACAGGTAAATGAGCATGTTAGCTTTATTTGCTATCAAATCAAAACTTTGTTGTCTAATCCCGCAGCTAAGTTAGTTGCGGATTTTGATAAACTCGTTGACCTTGCTTTTTTTACAACGCGTATAATACTTATTTCAGATTTTTTGATGCTAGTTACCAATGAAAAGGTTATGCGCAGGCTTGATAAAATTCAACGCGAAATTAACAAACGCAAAGATAAAGACAGCAAAACGTCTCTTTTATCCGTATATGCAGGAGATAGAAAAACGTTAAAAGAGTGTACTCAAACTGTGAACCAAATTAAAAAGAATAAAACCGCAAAGCACCGGTTAACGCTTAACAGTGACAACAATCATTTTCCCCGTAAAAAAATCCAGCTTAGCAAACCGCAAAGTTCACCGCCGGCAAGGACCTAAGCAAAAGACTTATCAATTTTAAATTCAAATTTAAATATCAAGCGTATTTAAAGTAAAATTTAAATACACCAACCTTTTATAAAAATACAGTTTGACGCAATTTATAGCTCAACAAGCACTTATAACATTACAACAGTTTGGCACAGTTTTTGACTATATATAAATAGCGAAAGAAAGGAGGCAATTATCATGCTCGCAATAATGCGAGTCATTTCCATTTTTATAATAATAATATCGCGGCCATTTTTAGCTTTGATAGTAGTAGGAATTATTATTTTTATATTTAAAAAAATGAATCAAGAACAAGCATGAAATATTTTGTAAAATGAAACGTATTATATTAGAGGAGTTTTTATGTTAGGAAGAGTTACAGACACTTTTTATTGCACATTAGAAGAAATGCCTGAAACAATGTTTATTTTATTATCTCATGGTTTAGAAAATGTAAACTTAGAACTTCTCGGTGTTGATTCGAATACAAAAATGATAATAAGACAATCTAAAAAATAACGGGGGTTTTATGCAAATACTTGAAATAATAGTATGTATATTATACATCATATTTGTAACGGCTTGCTTATCACCTTTTATATTCTTCCTCTATATAATATTCGACTTTTTATTAATGTTTTAGCGTATATGGTTCTTGAGAAAGAATAAAACTTTTTACCTATCTGCGGCATAAATTGACCTAAAAATTAATATTCAGTATATTTAGTACATTATAAATCGGGAATTTAAAATGAATGTTCTATTAACAATGGTTGGACTGCACGACCCTTTCTCGCCGGGTGTAGACGGCCAAGACCATGCAGGGCCTATATTAACGCTTCTCAATGAAAGGCAATATTCTAAAGTAATTTTGTTTTCCAACAAATTCGTTCAGGCGCGTTGTGAAAAAACGAAAAAAGAAATCGAAAAAAGGTTTGGTTTTGATACTGAAATCCGCGAGTTTATTATTGACGACCCCACTGATTACGTTTCTCTTTTGCGTGAAATGCGAAGGCATTATCAGGAGATTTCATCTGACATCGGCGCAAAAAACGAATACTACATTTGCGTTACTTCGGGTACCCCGCATATGCATGCTTGCTGGGTTCTTTTAGCTGCCTCGGGGGAAATTCCGGCACATATTTTGAACGTTAGAAATAAAAAATTCGTTTCAAAAGAACGCCCATTAATTGAAGACATTGATTATACAAACAAAGCATTCCCCAAAGTTACGGCACGGGCAACGCGTATGGAAATACCCGTTGAAAATAAAGATATAAACGCTATAATTGAAAAACACGGTATCATTGGCGATCATCCCGACTTTAAAAAAGCCCTTGAATATGCAACCACCATAGGTGAATCTTCCTCCCCCGCCCTGCTTTTAGGCGAAACAGGTACTGGAAAAGAATTGTTTGCGCATTACATACACGATTTAAGCGAGAGGGCAGACAAACCCTTTGTTCCGGTCAACTGTGCTGCTATTCCGGAAAACCTCGTTGAAAGTATTCTTTTCGGCCATACTAAAGGATCTTTTACCGGAGCAACTTCTGCGAAAAAAGGCAAGTTTGAAATTGCAGACGGCGGAACTTTATTTTTAGATGAAATCGGAGAACTGCCTTTAGCTGTACAGGCAAAGCTTCTTCGTGTATTAGAGGACGGCGTTATTGAAATTGTAGGTGCAGAAAAAACTAAAAAAGTTGATGTGAGATTAATTGCGGCAACGAATAGAGATTTAAAAGAAATGATTTTAAATGACGAGTTCCGCGCTGATTTGTATTATAGAATAAACATAGGTGTTATAAATATCCCTACCTTAAGAGAACGCGTTACCGATATACCAAAAATTGCAATACACGTACTCGCAAACTTAACGTATCTACGCAAACAAAAAAGTATAACCCCCGCCGCACTATCATTTTTGCAAAGGCAAAACTGGCCGGGAAATATACGGGATTTACGCAACGTAATTGAACGTTCGGTTTTGTTATCACGCTCTGAAGTAATTGATGTAAATGACATTGCGCTGTTAGACCCTATTGAACAGCAAAATGACGAAGTTAAAATCCCTGATATTTATGAAGGGTTTTCAATGGATAGTTTCATAATTGAAATAAAAAAAGAACTTTTCAAAAAAGCCGTTGAAAAATCAAATGGTAACAAAAGCAAAGCCGCGGTTTTACTCGGTGTATCTGCACAAGCTGTCCATCAATTTTATAAAACGCATTTCAACGAATAAATACAGCTTTAAATTTAAATTTAAATATTTTTAAGTATTTAAACCCATGTTTAATAACGCTTTTTATCAATCAATACCCCCCCCCATATCTCAATATTGACCTAAATGATTACTATAAAACCAATTAAAGTCTTCAGTTATCTTTATGAAAAACTGGCACGGTTTTTGCATTATATATTAACAGCAATTGTTAGGAGGTTGCCATGAAAAAAACAATATCAATCATTTTAGTAATTTTAGCTGTATTCACACTTTCCTGCGAAAACCTTTTAGACGATATAACACCGGGAAGCGACTCAGCAACGAGCAATTCAAACTCAAACTCAAACTCAAACTCAAACTCAAACACAGTTACTGTTAATAACTATTTCACTTATCCAAATACCGGCGGATATGGAGCAAAACTTCCAAAACCAAGAGCAACGTACTACACAAGCAGCCCCTATTACATTTACTTAAAAAGCGACGTTTCAGGCGCAACAATAAGATACACAACGGACAGCACAGACCCGGTATACAACGGTAAAACATACACAGGATACCCGATTTACGCACCAAAAGGCACAGTTATAATGACTTATTCTACAAAAGCAGGCTACCAAGACAGCGACATAGCAGCTTATTGCATCAATTAAAACTAAAAAAAAGATAATTAATATGAATTAAATAATTTTTTGAAGGAGAATAGCCATGAAAAAACTCTTAATAATATTAGCAGCAATAACGCTCTTTGTTTCCGTTTACTTAAACGTACCGTACATAAAAGCCGCTAAAATTGTATTTCAAAAAATCGCAAACATTGTCAGCCCTGCGGTTAAACGCGTTAAACAAAACGTTTCAGCTAAAATTAAAAATTAATATAATAAACAAGGATTTTAAATTAAAGGCATTATCATGATTAATGAAACCGAAATCAAACAATTTATAGAAAAACGATTAACCGAACACAGAAATAACCTAAAAAAGTTACAAGATAAAGTATTGTTAAAAATAGATAAACTTGAATCGAATTCCGAAGAATTAACCTACGAAATAGAAAACGCAGTTCATACGGGTTTGCAGGAATTGAAGGTTTTTAAAGTAATTTTAGATAATTACATATTGAACAAAATCCAACCTATAATAAAAGCAAAGGATTATAATAAAGCCGTTGCATATATGTTCAAAATCAGGGATTTAATGAAAAGCACTATTTTAGATTTCCCTTATTTTCAAAGCAACCGTGAAGAAGCAGAAATGCTGATACGTTATTTACGCCTTGATATGTATGAAAATTGAAAAAATTGATAAAGGTATAAAAAAAGGATTGACTCGCATATTTAGATAAGATATAAATACATTAATAAAAAGTATTTGTCTTATATAGGATTTTTAATGGATAATCAAGATAAAATAAACGAAATTATTACAGAATTACAAACCATTGAAAAAAATTTTAAGAAAAAGAGCAATAAAGAAATAGAAGCGATATATTTCATTATTTCCGGTTACATTATTTCATATATTGACGGGCAAGTTGATCAGGAAGAATTAGCCGCGATTGAAGAATTTATTAGTGATTTAAATATAGGAGGTGTCTCAAAAGATTATGTAAACAAAATTATCAATAAAGTCAAAAATTTGATCGATAACAATAAAGATACAACAGATATTTTTGATACTTGTTATGAATTACTATCAATTACCACAATAGATTTCCTAGAATACCTTAAATCAAAAGATTATTCAATACAAGAAATCAACTCGTTTAAGGAAAACTATCTTTTGAATTTATATAAAATTGCATATGCCGACGGCTTATTTCATATTAACGAAAAAGAAGGAATAAACCGTATCTCACATTACAATTTAGGTTTTGACGAGCAAACAAAAGGGCGTATAAGAAATATAGCCCGGATTTCTTCTGCATTTTTAGAACGATTTGATTATCATAGAAAAAAATATTTACATCTTCGATATAAAAATATTTCCAAACCGCGTGTATATTTGGCTGGACCATTTAAAAATTATGAAAAAGAAAGTTTAAACAATCAGTTCAGTGAATTGAAAGAGAATTATAGCGATGATCTTCATTTTTTCACACCGTTTGAAAGAGAAAAATTCTATATTGATATGTCAAAAGAACAAGCATATCAGGCAATAGCCAAAGATCAAAAGCAAGACATTTTAAACTCAGATGCCTTAATAGCTTATATGCCCCGCCCATCAATTGGAACAGCTATGGCAATTAAAACTGCTTTTTTGAGCTCTCGAATAGTAGTAGTAATTGTTAACAATGTAAACGATTTGCCAAGCGATATGCTACCTGCTAACAGTACAAAAATATGTGATAATTTCAAAGACGCTATTGAAGAATGCAAAAAATACGTTAATAAAATTGATGAAGTTAACTTGAAAGTGTTAGATGACAACGGAATTATTCAAAATTATGATTTCGGCCAAATGAAACAGTATTTAACTGATGTTATATATAAAAGCGGTATAAAGGATTTTTTTGATATAAGCATAACAGTTCTGGCTAGAACAATACTAAGGCTAATTATTGAAAAAATAGAAAAAACCAAACTAAATACAAAAATGATTGAATTTAATGTTATAGAAGATATTGTAGAAAATTTCTTGATAAGCATAGCAGATACACCGGCTTTAAGCAATATCGCAAAATCATTTATTAATTATAGAATGAAGACAAAAGAAAACAAATTACTAAACAAAAACATAGGTGATATAACTTCCCAGACAATAAGTTTTGTGCATGACTTAAAAGCACCTATAGGTTCTGCAGGAAGAGCAATTAAAAGAATTTTAGATATACTAGAGAATTACAATATGTCTGAGGAGGATATGCTTAATTTAAATGAAAATAAAGAATTCACTTTAGACAGCATCAATGATATAAAAAAAAGGATAAAGGGCTTCAATACTAAAATAAAAGTTAATTTTATCAAAACCAGAATAAATATCCGAAATAAAATTGAAAATATATTTGAAAGGTTTAAAAATGAAAATAAAAATGTGAATATAAAATTCATACCTAATAATTTAGGGGAGTTAAAAGATAAAACAGTTTTTCTACACATTGTTGAAAGCAAGTTTGAAAGAATAATTGAAAATTTAATTAAAAACGCGTTTGATCATGGTTTCAAGAATTTGCAACAAGGTAATATTTACGTTGATATTAAATCAAAAGAGATACAAAACGCAATTAGTATTGATTTCTGGAACGACGGGCACGAATTAAGCAAAGATAAATGCAATATAATATTTATTTCTAATAATAAACATGTGGACTCCGGCGTGGGCTTGAGCGGCGTAAAACTAATGGTTGAAGAATTAGGCGGTCAAATAGAATGCGAATATCAAGAAGGGGCAGGTCCAAAATTTAAAATAGTGTTCTATGACTCACACGATATAATCGAGACAAAAATTTTAGTAGCTGATGATAATGCAAAATTTCGTAAAGAAATGAAAAATATATTAAAAAAACGGGGCTTTGAAATTCACGAATCGGAAACTGTTCAAGACACTTTAAATTTGTTGGAAATAGAAAATTATGCAGCAATAATCTGTGATATTGATTTTAACGAAAAAAAAGGCAGAACAGGTATCGATATCATAAGATATATTCAAGACAATGAAATAAACACAAAAATAATTGTTATTTCCGGCAGTAGTAATCTTCCTAATTTGGAAGTTAAGGTTGAAAAATATAAACCGGATGCAATTTTTTATAAAGACGATCTTGATTTGGATAAAAAAATTGGCAAAATAATTAAATGGTAAATACAAAAGGGAGGCTTATGCTTAATGTATTAATTATTGATGACGATAAAATTTCATGCAAGGATATTGAAGCAAGTTTAAGGCAAATATACAATCGTGATGAAATAAATATCTATTCCGCTTTAAATTATGAACAAGCACAAAAAATTATTTATTCACATAGGATAGATATTGATATTCTATTCATTGATATAGTTTTAAACTCTGATGATATAGTAAGTAATGGCCTTGATATTATTGAAGAAATATTAATGTCCAGAAAAAATTTGCCTTTTATTGTTATATCAGGATTCTATTTTGAAAAAATCAGAGAAACAAATCGAAAGTTATTAGGCCTTGAACAATACGTTGGTTTTCTAGATAAAAGCGATTATAATGAAGATGACATTTTAGACGTTATAAATAAAGCGCTCTCTTTTTTAGATAACAATAGAACGCGCTCTATAAATAATCAAAATAATGAAACACGCTTACTAAAATCTCCCGAGACAATGCCGTTTAAAAAGTTTTTATCATATTTAGCAAGAGATTGCGAATTTCACGATAAGGCAGTCTCGGATTTAGAAATAATCTATAAACAGGATAAAAAACTCTATCACTCTGTTCTCGATTTTATTGGCAATTACGACAGGAATCCAAAAAGTTTTGTTTCTGAAAAATTTAAATGCGCGAATAATAAAGTTATTGAAATCAAAAATGAAGTATTAAGCAGGGCTATTCGTATGTTCGTTCTACCACGAAGCCCTAAAAAAATGATTTGTAGAATTTGCGACCACCCTTCAAGTTATACACCTATGAAAAACTGGGTCAAACAAAATTGTTAATACACGTTATTACAAAGAATGTTAATCATATTTTCTACTTTTTTGCTTTTTTCTGAAACAATTTTAAAGCTTAAGGTGTATAATATTAATAGGGCATTTATTATGAATAAAACCTAAACCTCACAAACAATAAAACCTCCACTAAACAGCACGGGCGTAGTGCGTCCTGCTGAAATAATACCACGGAGGTAATAATTATGATAAGTGCAAGAATCTTTCTCATCGGAAGCCAAACAATAGAATGGTTTCCTGTAAAAGGCATGAACGAAATTGAAGCTTTTATTAGAAAAAATCAAAAACCGGATGAAAGCCGGAAGGGAAAATCTAGAATAATCTATTTTGTATTTCTCTCTGCTGAAGGTAACTTTGAAATGATTAAATCCTATTTTTCTGAACAAGGGGAAATGAAAAAACTCCTTAATAAAATCGCCTGGAGATACCGGATTGAAGAAAAGGATTTATACAATACCATGGCAGTTGACACGGTTTTCCTTTAAACCCGCATACGGCTGGAGCTTTCCGGCTCCTGCCGTTACCTCTAATTAACAGCACGGGCGTAGTGCGTCCTGCTGAAATAAAACGGAGGTAATAATTATGAAAAAAGCAAGAATTTGTATCGCGGGTTTAGACGCAATCAAATGGTTCCGTAATAACGGACATGAAACTTTAGTGGAGTTTGTTTCCCAGTCAGCGGGTATTTGCAAAAAGCTCGGAGTTTCCAAACCCGTAGACAGCAAAGAAATCGTTTTCGTTTTCATAGGCCTTGATGACAGGGTAAAGATAACGGGAGCTTTTTTCTACGATGAAAGGGAAATCACATCTCTTCTAGCGGACACAATGTCACAGTACTCCCTTAGCCATGGTGCCATTGACAAAATTGCTCAGTTTGATTTGGTTATAGAAGAATAAGCTTAAAGCCCCGGGTGGGCGGACCTTCCGGGGCTGTATGCAGGTTTTTAAAAAAAATGTTAAAAAATCTTTGACATAACGCGTTGTTTTATGATATACTTTGTTCAGTTACATTATAGCACAACCCCTGCACAAGGTAAAAACGGGGGGAGGTTGTGCAAAACGCGTAACTCGTTGTTCTTTCTCAAATTAGCCCGTTTCCTGTGCTTTATTTTTTGTTGGAATTTAGGAGTTCCGGCATAAGATTTGTCAGGTTGTGTAAAATAGAATTTAAGTCTTTTCTATACAGTGATTTAGCGGATTGGCTGTTAGAATTTTATCCTTGATGAATAAAGGATTAAGACTAAGATGACTTCGTTTTAAATTTTTCCCATTCTTTTTCAAGGTTAGAATTTTATCCTTGATGAATAAAGGATTAAGACTCAGGTTGTTCTTGTTGTTCAGGTTGTTCAGGCTGTTCTTGTTGGTTAGAATTTTATCCTTGATGAATAAAGGATTAAGACTTTACATCTTTTTCATCCAAGTAGGATGACCTGTTTTTAGGTTAGAATTTTATCCTTGATGAATAAAGGATTAAGACCTGGAAATATTGCAATTATATATTCGTTTCTTATTGTTGTTAGAATTTTATCCTTGATGAATAAAGGATTAAGACATTAAGAACGAGTTCATAATTTTTATATACCATAGACATTGTTAAAGTTAGAATTTTATCCTTGATGAATAAAGGATTAAGACATTATCTTTATCGCTCTTCAGACGGTACAAGCTTTTCTGATGTTAGAATTTTATCCTTGATGAATAAAGGATTAAGACATAACTAGCGACCGGGTTCGCCAACTCTTGGCATTTCAGCGTTAGAATTTTATCCTTGATGAATAAAGGATTAAGACCGATTGTAAAAACCATTTTGCCGTAAACAGTCTCACTACCCAAGTTAGAATTTTATCCTTGATGAATAAAGGATTAAGACAGACCAATCGCGTGGAAACCCATTATTTTACATAGGTTAGTTAGAATTTTATCCTTGATGAATAAAGGATTAAGACCGTTAAGTTGGGATTAGCCAGAGGAGTTAGATGTGTACTTCTCGGTTAGAATTTTATCCTTGATGAATAAAGGATTAAGACTAAGCAGTCGCTAACGCGGTATGTCCATTGTCTTGCCTCAGTTAAATTGGACATTCTGCTTAGTTGGTTAAGCAACGCTTT
>CAYUYT010000132.1:0-9552 GCA_964449345.1 uncultured Spirochaetia bacterium
CCCGGCAGGATTATTGATCATATCAAACGCAAAACTTTAAATTTGACTGGTATTTCATATCTTGTCCTGGATGAAGCAGATGAAATGCTTGATATGGGATTTCTTGACGATATTGAAATCATATTACAGAATACTCCTGATAAAAAGACCATGTTGTTTTTTTCCGCTACTATGCCTCATGCAATAATGAAAATTGTTAAAACTTACATGAAAAACTTTAAAATTATATCTGTTGCATCTGAAGACAAGACGGTAGAGTTAACGGAACAGATTTATTTTGAAGTATATGAAAAAGATAAATTTGAAGCCCTATGTAGAATAATAGATATTGAAACGGATTTTTATGGCATTGTTTTTTGCCGTACCAAAAACAACGTTGATAATGTTACTGATAAACTCGTTGCCCGTGGATACGATAGTGAAGCTTTACATGGTGATATTTCACAAAAAGATAGGGAACGCATTTTGAAAAAGTTCAAAAACCGGCAAATAAATATTTTAATAGCAACGGACGTAGCTGCCCGGGGCATTGATGTTAACGATTTAACGCATGTTATAAATTTTTCTTTGCCTCATAATTCCGATGCATATATTCACCGTATAGGAAGAACGGGCAGGGCAGGAAAACAAGGCACGGCTATAACTTTTATAACACCTTCGGAATATAAAAAATTAGGTTTTATTAAGAATAAAATAAAAAGCAAAATCCGTCAGGCACAATTGCCTCAAATATCCGACGTGATAAATTCTAAGAAAGAAAGATTGATTACTAATATTAACGAAAAAATTAATAATAGTGATTTGAGCGAATATGAAAAATTAGCAACGGATATGATAAGTGATAATGATCCTGTTAAAGTATTAAGCGCGCTTATAAAATATGCTTTTGATCATGAATTAAGCGGTGATAATTATTCGGATATCGATGAAATTAGTGCAAACCCCGTTGATTTAAGCGGTAAAACGCGGCTCTTTCTCGCACTAGGCAAAATGGACAAAATGACCCCTAAAAAAATAATTTCTTTTATAAATCGAAATGTCGATATACCGGCAAAAAAAATAAAAGATATACAGATTTTTGATAAATTTTCCTTTCTTACTGTACCCTTTATGGAAGCGGAAATGATAATTGAAGCGTTTAAAAAAGAAAAACGCGGTAAAAAATCCGTTATTGAAATTGCTGGGAAACGTAAAAAACGGAAATAAAAAAAATGTTACACTACCTAAAGAAGTTAATTAGTAAAAATATTAGGTATAGGAAACATCCCTATCCCTTCTTTGAATAAAGAAGGGAAATAGTAAAAGTATCGGGTATGGATTTAGACAAATTAAAACCGACGCACAACGCGAACAAATTTATTACTATTGTCCTTATAAGAAGCAGTCTGGTTGCCTCCATGTACATTAAAGTTTTGTACCCATGCATGCTCGGTTTGGGCAATGCGCTCGGAGGATGACCAGTAGTTCTCGCTATCATCAAAATTGCCAACCTGTGTGTAGGTCGCATTGCCTTCATCGTCATTGGTTCCTCGCCATAGATTTACATACATCTTATATAATTCATCCTTAGATGGCAAAAACCAGTCGTTTTTGTCTCCGTACGTGGCGTCCCTTGCTGCTTCTGCCGCAGGGTGCTCTGATTCTGTCATGCAGTTATATGTGTTATGATATCCCGTGCCTATATCGGTTGATGTACCCGTTGTTTCTGTTTGATCATTTTTCCAACGATAACCACCACTTTCATCATCTGTCCATGCTTCCATATACCGCCAGCCGTCTGAATAAGAACCTTTATCGTAAAAAACCCAGCCACCTGCCGGACCCCTGCCCCGCAGGTTATACGTTGGCGCGGTGGATGCATCATCACCGCAGGAAACACCAATCAACGTAAATAATGCAACGAATAGTAAAACAAATAATTTTTTCATATCTAATTCCCCTTAAATTTTATTAGGCTTACAAACAAAATGTATGTACAACGTTTTATTGTGCTGTACCCTAGATGATTAAAACCGACGCACTGCACGAACCTGTTTTTCGTGAGTCTTAGGATCTTTATTCCACGGAGTACCACTACTGAAATTCCAATCCCACGCCCAATCGGAATTGGTGTGAGAAGAAGACCAATACTTCTCGGAAGCAAAAGACCCAACCTTTGTGTAGCCAGTAACTCCATTATCATCGGGTCCGTCACTCCACAGATTATCCCACATCTTCCCCAGCTCATCCTTAGATGGTAAAAACCAGTCGTTTTTGCCTCCGTGCGTGGCGTTTTTTGCCGCCTTTGCAGCAGGATAAGTACTTTCGGGTGATAAAACAGTATATGTATTATTATATCCCGTGCCAATATCGGTTGAGGTTGACTCTGTGCCTGATGAACCGGTAATTCTCCATTGGTAGGTTCCACTTTCATCATCTGTCCATGCTTCCATATACCGCCATCCGTTTGAATAAAAACCTTTATCGTAAAAAACCCAGCCACCTGCCGGTCCCCTGTCCCGCAGGTTATACGTTGGCGCGGTGGATGCATCATCACCGCAGGAAATACCGAACAACGTAAATAATGCAACGAATAGTAAAACAAATAATTTTTTCATATCTAATTCCCCTTAAATTTTATTAGGCTTACAAACAAAATGTATATACACATTTCAACTTACTGTTTTCTAACACCTCACCCCCGAAAAACCAACACATTTTTTCTCAGAATAGAAAATTTTTTGTTTCTGCCCGGGTTTTCCATGTTTTTGAATAATAGACCGTTAAAATGCCTTGTTTTTCATACACTTTGCGAGTGTATGAAATATTCACTTCTAAATTGAATGGGTGGGGCTTTAGTTTTTTAGAGTTTGGTTTGACTGGCTTGTAAATTAATGAGTTTTTTGGAATAATTATTTTCTTATTCTGATTTTATTCTCATGAACAATCCATAGACAGTTTTTTAGATTTTCTTTTTTTTAAGTGCGGAATTATTTTTTCTATAATTCCCGTTATCATGTCTTTAGATTGAGATTTCAATTTTAAAACAACACAAGCTGAAATTTTTGAAGGGGGATAAAATGGGTGGTAGGTGCATGTTTACCTTACTTTTGAATGAAAGTTTGTTATGTGGTTATAATTAACGTAAAATTTTTACTTGATGGGTGTCAATCAATCAATATATATTTATCCTAAAACGAAAAACTCGCTTTCAGTATTAGGGCTTGGGATTTCCTCTCCGGTTTCTCTTAACCCTTCCAAATGAAACTTAATTGCTTCAAACATATTTTTTTCTGCATTTTCCTTTGTTTTTCCCGTTGCAATACACCCGGGTAAATCCGGCGCATAAGCACTATATCCTGTTTTAACTTTTTCAAACAATACAAGGTATTTAATCATTTAATATCCTCTATTCCGGCTTGTTTCATAATACTCTTTAATAACATCGTGTACTTTCACTTGATATATTCTAGCTTTTAATTTAAGAATTGTCAATTTATATTTTTAGTCAATAATCATACTATTTAGCACCGTACAACCTGCAAACATTTTTTTCTACAGAATATAAAAAGTTGTAAATTTTACCTTCGAGTCTACTCTTTATTCTCAACCCCCAAAAAGTCTCCCCCCATTTTCCCCGTTTTGTACACGAACGCTTATACATAGCACCTAAGTTTAAGCTTGGCAAAAACACGTTAGCGTGCTTTTGTACGTTTTGTTTATTTGTTATATCTAACGCGTTACTTTTTGCCGTCAATTACCGGGGGATTCCTCTTCTCTTCCTTCTTAATTCCTAATCACAACGGATAAAAAAAACGCCCTCTAACATTTTACACGAATGCTATGTTTATGAAAGTTTTGTAATATACAGGGGGCTTGGAAATTTTTTACGGTTTTTGATAAACTTGAAATTCAAATGTTTTAATGATTTACAATTTTTTAAAAATATATTAAAATATTAGTATGCCTGAAATATGCGGTTTTCTAGGGGTAGTAATTTATATGTATTATAAGGAGCATTCGCCAGCGCATTTTCACGCAATATATAATGAATATTCCATTACGGTTGAAATAGAAAGCGGAATTGTACAGGGAAAATTTCCGAAACGAGCATTAAAGGCAGTGCTTGAATGGCTTGATATTTATAAAAACGAATTATTAGAAAACTGGGAACTAACGAAGAAAAGAATGCCTTTAAATAACATAGAACCTCTGGAGTAAGATATGCATTATCACGTTATTGATGCAAAATATGTAAAAGATTTTATAATCCTGATTAAATTTGAAAACGGTTTATCAGGAGAAATTGATTTAGGCGACGAATTTGACGGTCCTATTTTTGAACCCTTAAAGAATATGGAGTACTTTAAATCTTTTAAAATACAAGGACATACTCTTTGCTGGGAGAACGGCGCTGATTTTGCACCTGAATATTTATACGAAAGAATTAATTCTAAAGAAAAAACCGGTGTATAAACGCACTTCAGATTCAAAATCATTTTCATTCATTGATATTATATCAGTTTTGTACACGAACTCGTTGCTTCAAAGCCTAAATTTAAGCAAAGCTTAAACTTATAAAAACACACGAGTATGCGTTTTGTTATATTTGTTATATCTAACGCGTTACTTTTTGCCGTCAATTACCGGGGGCTTCCTCTTCTCTTCCTTCTTAAATTCCTAATCACAACGTATAAAAAAAACCGCCCTCTTTAGTAAAGGGGGCATTAGAGGTAACATTGCGTATAATTAAACCGGGGGATTCCTCTTCCCCAAAAAATTTCCTCTCAATATTTTACACGTTTTTTTTACTTGTTCTTTTTCTTACCGAATACAGGCTCACCACGTTTTGTATATTTGTTATATAAAACAGTAACCGCAACGGCAACGGCAAATAACAGTAAATACCTGAACCACTTTTGGCTAAACGGATAAACGGAAAATATGCCGCTTTCCTTTTTTTCATAAGGTTTAAGCGAAAGAATTGATTTTAAAAATACGTTGTCTAAATATTCCTCATCGGCTTTTTTTAATATTCCGTACATAATAAAGGTCTTATCTTTTTTGTAATAAGTAACTGCCTGAATAAAAGCGCAATTATTAATAAAATAATCACCCTTGCCATAGAAAAGATAAAACGTTCTACCGTTATTTTGTTTTACCTTTGCTTTTTCAAAATAAACCCTGTAGTTTTGCTTGTTCTTTTTCATTTTTTCGTTGAACAGCTTTTCAAATTTTTTTGCACCACGGATTAAAGAGTGTTTTTTTATTTTCATTATTTCCGGATACGTTTTAATAATAAAAACGCGTTCGCCGTCTTTAAATATTGTAATGTCTTCATAAGGGTCAAATTTTTTATTTAAGATAAATCTGTGTTTTTGTATGAATAGGGGTTTTTTTTCACCCACAAGTCTTCTAAAACCTTTTGGTTTTAAGATTTCATATGCGCTTTCATTATTTATAAATTTTTGCGGATTAACATTCATCGAAGCTTTAAGAGGCAAAGCATTAATAAAAATTAAACTAAAAAATAATGCTAAAATATAAATTTTAGTTATTGGAATTGTCCTGCTTCTTTGTTTGATATTTTTTGTCGTTGGTTTCTGTTTTGTTATTTTCATTTTTTTTCTTATCCGTTTCTTGTTTTTTGTTTTTTTTCGTTACTTTTTTATTCGTTTTTACAGACATAAAATCAGCAGCTGCTTTTATAAAACCTGCAAAAAGCGGGTGCGGATTGATAGGTTTTGACTTAAATTCCGGGTGAAACTGAACACCTATATACCAGGGGTGCCCTTCTAGTTCAACGGCTTCAACAAGATTTTTTTCCTCATGAACAGCAACGACCCTAAGCCCGTTTTGTTCTAAAATTTCTCTGTATTCGTTATTGTATTCGTATCTATGTCTATGCCGTTCTGTTATTGTTGTTTTTTTATATAACTTATACATTTTACTATCTTTATTCAGGTTTGCAATCTGCGCGCCTAAACGCATTGTACCGCCCATATTTTTAATGTCTTTTTGCTCGGCAAGTAAACTTATAACCGGATGCGGAGCATCAGGGTTAAACTCCGTTGAGTGTGCTTTTTCAAGCCCGCACTTATTTCTTGCATATTCGATAACCATACAATGCATACCAAGGCAAACACCAAAGCAAGGGATGCCTTTTTCCCGGGCATATTCAAGAGCTCTTAGTTTGCCTTCAATACCGCGCTCCCCGAATCCACCGGGAACGAGTATTCCGTGAATGTTATCAAAGGTTTTGTTAAAATCTGCTTCGAGTAAAGTTTCCGAATCTATTTTTACTATATTTATTCCGTGCTTTGCTTTAACAACTCCGTGTACCAAAGCTTCGTAAATGCTTTTATATGCGTCGTTTAGACCGATATATTTCCCTACAACCGCAATGTTTACTTTTTTGGGTGACTCTTTAAGCGTTTTTAACATTGCTTTCCATTCTTTAAGTTTGGTTTCCCGTTCTTTTAAATTTAGTTTTTCCATTACGCGGTCGTCTAGGCCTTCGTTTCCGTAGAGCAAAGGAACTTCGTAAATCGTTGTTTCTATATCAAGGGCTTGTATAACGGATCTATGTTCTACGTTACAAAATAAAGCAAGTTTTTCTTTCATTTCATGGGAAAGGGGTTTTGCAGTTCGGCATAATAAAATATCCGGGGTAATACCGATTTCTCTTAATTTTTGGACGCTGTGTTGTGTGGGCTTTGTTTTTAACTCACCTGCAACGCTTATCAAAGGTATAAGCGTAAGGTGAATGTAAATAACGTTTTCTTTTCCTACATCAAAAGGAAATTGCCGTATAGCTTCTAAAAACGGTATGGATTCAATGTCTCCAACAGTGCCGCCGATTTCTACAATAACAACATCTGCTTCGGATTTTCTTGCAAGGGTGCGTGTCCTAAGCTTTATTTCGTTTGTTATATGCGGTATAACTTGAACGGTTCTGCCTAAATATTCTCCCCGGCGTTCTCTTTCGATTACTGTTTGGTAAATTTGTCCGGTTGTTACGGAATTCAATTGCGAAAAATCTGCCGATGTGAAACGTTCGTAATTGCCTAAGTCAAGGTCGGTTTCTGCGCCGTCTTCGGTAACGTATACTTCACCGTGTTGAAAAGGGCTCATTGTGCCCGGATCTACGTTAATGTACGGGTCCATTTTTTGTAAAGTAACGTTTAACCCCCGCGCTTCTAATAATGTAGCTAAGGATGCCGCAGCAACGCCTTTTCCAAGTGAGGAACACACCCCGCCCGTAACGAAAATGTATTTGGATTTTTTTCCCATTGATAACTCCGCATGAAATTTAGCAAAAAATAAAAATTTTTAAAACAATTTTAAAAAAAACAAACCGGCTTAACGCACTTTTATTAAGCCGGTTTGTTTTTTATATATAAAAGATTTTATTCTTCTTCAAGTTCTTTTTTGCGTTTTTGTAAAACCAGTTCTGCGTCTCTGCCGGTTATGGATTCGTAATGACTAAAACGCATTTCAAAAGTAGCTTTGCCTCCGGTCATACTACGCAAATCAATAATGTATCTTTGCGTTTCTGCTTGAGGAATGTTGGCTTTGATAATCTGAGTTGGCGAGGATTCGTCTCCTCCTTCGGATTCCATTCCCAAGACTCTACCCCTTCTCGATGTTATGTCGGATAGAATATTCCCCATTAAGTTTTTATCAACGAATATTTCCACTTCCATAACCGGTTCAAGCAATACGGGATTTGCTTTGTCAATTGCCGCGCGTAGGGCGCCTCTTGCAGCGAGCTTAAAAGAAAGTTCGTTGGAATCTACCGGGTGATATTTACCGTCATAAACCGTTACTTTTATATCGGTAACGGGATATTTGCCTAAATTGCCTTCATTCATTCCTTCTATAATGCCTTTCTCAACAGCGGGTATAAATTGCTTTGGAATTGAACCGCCTACAATTTTATTTATAAATTCAAGGTCAGCAAGACCTTTTCCGTCTTTAATTGGGTCAAGCTCAATCCATACTTCGCCAAATTGTCCGTGCCCGCCTGACTGTTTTTTATGCCGGTATTCTGCTTTGGCGCTTTTGGTTACGGTTTCCCGATAGGCAACTCTGGGTAATTCAGTATTAACTTCGATTTTGTATTTTTTCTTTAATTGGTCTAATATGGTATTTAACTGCAATTCACCTAAGCCCGAAATAACGTTTTGTTTTGTTTCGGAATTAAATTGGACGTGAAAAGTGGGGTCTTCTTCCGTTGCCCTTTGCAGTAGTTCGTTCATTTTATCTTCGTCTTTCTTTTCCGCAGCGTGAATAGCAAGCGCGTATACGGGCTGGGGCATGTTAAGTTCAGGGTACTCTATTAAGTTTTTAGTATCGCAAAGAGTGTTACCGTTGTCAATCTCATCTAACTTAGAAACAACGCCAATGTCGCCCGCGTTTAACTTTGGAACTTCAACGAGTTTGCCTGCCTTCATTGTATAAATATGGGCAAATTTAATTTTTTCTTGCTTGTTTGAAATCAGTATCTCGGCATCACTTGAAATGCTTCCTGATATTACTTTGAAATAATTTAATTTGCCTGAATATTGGTCTATATGCGTTTTGAATACCAATGCGCTAAAATTATCATCAGAACTAAATTTTCGTTTTATTTTTTCACCGGATTTGCCCGGAACGCAGCCTTCGGCTTCTTTGTAAAAGTCAGGTGTGGGAAATTCCTCAATTATTAATTCAAGTAAACGTGCAATGCCTATGCCTTTTTCACTCGAACCGCATGTAACTAAAATTGAATTACCGTCTGTAATGCCTTTATTTAAACCGGATTTAATTTCTTCGGGAGTTAACTTCTCGCCTTCGAGAAATTTCATGGTTAAATCGTCATCGGTTTCGGCAATAACTTCAATTAATTTATCCCTAAATTCTAAGGCTTGTTCGTTTAAATCTTCTGGAATTTCCGTTTGCTTTACTTTTGTACTCCCTTGTTCAGGGATGTATGCTTTCATGTGAACTAAATCAATAACGCCTTTAAAATCATTGCCTTGTCCGAAAGGAATATCAATAGCAACGGCAGGTTTCTGGAATTTTTCAGAAATTTCATCTAGAACTTTATAAAAGTTTGCGTTCTCTTTATCCATTTTGTTTACAAAGCAAACACGCGGAACATTGTATTCATCTGCGTATTTCCACATTTTTTCCGTTTCCATTTCAATTCCGTCAACTGCATCAACCATAACAATAGCGCCCTCGACAACGCGAAGTGAACTTCTGACCTGTCCGACAAAATCGCCCATGCCCGGACAATCAATAACGTTTACCTTGCAGTTTTGAAACTCACCGAAATTAACGCTCCAATAAATAGAAACAAGGCGTTCTTTTTCCTCATCCGTAATATCTGAAATCGTATTTTTGCTTTCCACACTTCCGGGCTTTGAAATGGATCCCATGAAATAGTGTAATTCTTCGTTTAACGTTGTTTTGCCGGTGCCGGAGTGGCCGACTAATGCAATATTGCGAATTTTATCAGTAGAATATTCTTTAGACATAATTAACCCTTTCTTTTGTTAAAATTTTGTGAACAGTTGACTATTTTAT
>CAYUYT010000133.1:0-6293 GCA_964449345.1 uncultured Spirochaetia bacterium
CAAAACATTGCTGCGGGTTATACTTTAGCTCAACATTATAAACAATATAAAGACTGCTTATTATTCTGCGTTACGGAAATGAATAATGATGATGAAATTGACTTATTAATTAATACGTTAAAAAAACAGGGTAATTAATATGGATTTTAGGAACTTAAACCAAAAAACTAAAAAAGGCCTTAAAGGGTATGGTTTTAATAAAGCGGATGATTCTAAAGCTATTAGTGAAATCCCTTCTAAATATTTACGCAAAGAGTTAAACTTACCGGAAATCAGCGAAGTAGAAGTTATGCGTCATTTTCAGAATCTATCCCGGATGAATTATGGGGTGGACGATGGTTTTTATCCGTTAGGTTCATGTACAATGAAATATAACCCAAGGGTTAACGAAAAACTTGCTTCACTCGGAAATTTTAACATTCATCCGTTATGCGGAGATAATTTTTCTCAAGGCGCTTTAGAAATTATATATGAGTTACAAAACGCGTTATGTGTAATAACGGGCTTGCCAGGTATTAGTTTGCATGCTAATGCCGGAGCGCATGGCGAACTTTTAGGTTTAATGCTTATTAAAGCTTACCAAAAAAGCATCAAATCGGTTAGAAAAAAAATACTTATACCGGCATCAGCTCACGGAACTAACCCCGCAAGCGTAACTTTATGCGGTTTTGAATCTTGTGAAATAAAAGTTTTGGATGACGGAACAATTGATACTTCAGACTTAAAGAATAATCTTGATAATACCGTCGCGGGTATTATGTTAACTAACCCTAATACCGCGGGAATTTTTGAAAAAGATATAGAAAAAATTACCGCTCTAATTCACGAAGCCGGAGGCCTTGTTTATATGGACGGAGCTAATATGAACGCCTTAATGGGCAAAGCATTAGCTTTTGATATGGGTATTGATGTAATGCACTTAAATCTTCATAAATCCTTTTCTACTCCACACGGCGGAGGAGGCCCGGGAGCAGGAGCGGTATGCGTTGTTAAAAAATTAGCACCCTTCTTACCCGTACCGGAAATAATAAAAGAACACGGTAGATTTATGCTTAATAATAAAAAAGAGTTAAGCATAGGGAAAATCAATGCATTTTACGGTAATTTTAGCGTTTTAGTTAGAGCTTTAGCCTATATTAAAGCCCTCGGAGCAAAGGGAATCAGGCAAGTTGCCGAAAATGCTGTTTTAAACGCAAATTATTTATTATCAAAGCTTCGTGATTATTATCACGTTCCTTTTGATAAAATCTGTATGCACGAGTTCATTTTAACGGATAAAAACATTCCTAACGAAATTACTACAATGCACATTGCCAAACGCCTTTTGGATTACGGCTTTCATCCGCCAACGGTATATTTTCCGTTAATTGTCAAAGGGGCGATAATGATAGAGCCAACGGAAACGGAAACCAAAGAACGCCTTGATGATTTTTTTCAGGCAATGATAAATATTTTACAAGAAGCGCAAGATAAACCTGATAAGCTAAAAATCGCACCTATCAATACACCGGTTAAACGCGTTGACGAAGTACAAGCCGCGCGGAAACCCGTATTAAACTGGAAAATGGAAAAAAATCAAGAAATTTAATTAACGCGTTCAAATAAAATAATTACAACGAAAAGATTTGACTCCGTTTTTATAGCCGGTGTTGTTTTAGTTTTAACGCGTTGTTTCTGAACTCAAAATAGCGTTCCCCCATTAAAGAGCTACATACCTTAATGTTCAAGTATTGTTCAGTTTCATTTATAGAATGTTTTCTGTAATATGCAACGAAATCGTTAATAAACAAAGGAACAGGCACGATTGCTGCATAATATTGCATGTAAATCAAAAAAGTCAATTTTCAAAGGTTGACTTATTTTGGTTTTTTATAATAAAAAATATATGTTGAAAATTGCCTATATGTAAAAGTAGAGGGAATCCATCCCTTATCCATTTCTTTTATTAATGCGCTTTTAAAATCTTTCATTCTTGCAGAATGGGATACAATTTTCCACATTTTATCATTTGCCGATGAATCCTTAACCATTAATACTAAGTTAGAACCTGCGGATATTGTTATTCCAACGGGGAAATATCCTTTATTAACGAGATTTTTTACCGTAGTATCACCTGTTCGCAGGTTAGCAAATCTTACAACGCGATGTCTATTTGTAGTAATTCTGCCTTTTATATATATTACCCAGTATTTTCCCTGAAAAGCAGTAAACCCCATAGGCATAAACCCTTTTTTAAGCTTTATTGAAATCCCTTTGTTTAAAGCGCCAATACTGGAATACCAATTTAGCGACCAAACTCCGGCCCCTATTTTATTATCAGCTTTTAAATAAAAAACAAAAATTTGATTGTTATTTCCCGATAGTCCGACCGGTAGCCATCCTCTATTAAGGTTTGTGGATATAGATTTTTTTAATTCCTGATAATCCACTTTTGACCATTCAACTTTCCAATTATTAATCCGTGTATATGACTGATTAAAAGATAAAATCACGAAAATCAGTAGAAAAATTATATTTTTTTTCATTTACACCTCCGTGTATGGTCCGGTATAATTATTTTTATATATAATTATATTATAACACAAAAAAATAATAGCCAAAGCATTTTTATAATTATATTGTTATTTTTGTTATGATAAAAAATCGCAAGAGGTTTCATTTGAAAAATTTTTTTAAAAAAATTTTTTCTATTCAAACATCAGAAAAGCTTAATAATAAAAATACACAAAAGAAAATTTTTATTAATGCGTTTACTATTGCCAGTTTTTTAGCATTATCAATTTATTCTCTTATATATTTTTTTAATAATAAATTTCTGAATTTATTTTTTCTACAATTTCTTACAATAGTTTTAATTTTCAATATTTTTTATTTACGAAAAACTAATAACATAGAGATAAGCGCAACTATACTTTTATCCGGTTTCACTTTGCTTTGCCTATTTCTTTTCATTAACGGTGGCTACCTTAAAACCGGAATTTATTGGTATTATATCTTCCCATTAACTGCATTTTTCTTGAAGGGAATAAAAAAAGGGGGAGGATGGCTATTCTTTTTATACTTTGCAACGGTAATGCTTTTGGTTTTTGATTCAATTTTGCAATTTAACCTTGCCGGTTTCTCATTAAAAATTACATTAATTGTATTAGGTACGCTTATCCTTGAATCCGGGGTAGTTATATTTTATGAATTCGTTAGAAACATAAGCATGAATTTTATAGAAAAAGAAAACGTAGAATTAAGCAACCTCAATAAAGTTTTAAAAGAAATTAGTTCTTCATTAGATTTTGAAGAAGTGTTTAATAAAATTTCAAATTATTTGTTTGTTAAATACGGATTTGAAGGATGCCTTTTTTTTCTCATTAACTCGAAGAACAAGACTTATTATCTTGAAAAAAGTTATGTTCCTGAAAATTTAAAAAAATTAATTCTGGAATTTCAAGATTATGAAATAAAAATTGAAAAAAATACCGGATGGATTAGTGATTGCATATTACAAAAAACGCCGGTATTTTACACAAAGCTTGCCCCAAAAAAAATTAAGAACGAATACAACAAAGCAACGGTTGAAATACAAAAAATGAAAACTATTCTTAATTTGCCCGTTTTTAAAAACGACAAAGTATTCGGGGTTTTTTCCCTTACAACTTATTCACAAAGCATTGATTTACCGGATGAAACAATACACGACATTAATCGTTTTATTAATTACATCGTTGTAATCATAAATAATTCAATGTTACATTCGGACCTGGAAAAGAAAAGTCAAGAAATCGAAAATATTTTTGAAATGTCAAAATACATAAGTTCTTCTCTTGATTTAGAAAAAGTTTACTATAGAATTATTGAATATTTAATGGAAACGTATGGGTTTGAAGGAGCCGGGCTTGCTTTTGTGTGCGAAGATAGAAAAAACTATAATATTAGATTTTTTACTCTGCCGGATTTTTTGCACCACCTTGCTTCAATGATTACAGAAAACGAATTCCCATTAAATGAAAAAGGGGGCAGGGCGGCAGAATGTATGTTAAAAAATAAAACATTTTACAGTTCCGTAAGCGATACTCTTGAAATTAGGAACGAGGCAAGCCGCAACGCAGTAGAAATGCTTAATATTAAAAGTGCTCTACACATTCCTCTTTCTATTGACAACGAGGTTATCGGCGCAATTGCTTTAACTTCCCATACGAATTTTGTTTATTTAAATGACAATAAAATTAAAAGAATCCAAAGACTAATTAACCAATTTACTATAATATTAAAAAATTCAAAACTTTATGATGAAATTTTAAAAGAGCGTTCATTTTCTAAAAGTTTAGTAGACAATTCCCCTTTTGCAATAATTGTATTAAATAGAAAAGGCAAGCCCATATATATAAATAAGGCATGCGAGATATTACTAGGATACAATTTTGAAACTTATAAAGATTTAAATATAATTAACTTTCCAAGTATTAAAAATGCAGGTCTTGATCAATGTTTTGAAAAAGCGTTAAACGGCATAACAACGTCAATAGATGACATAATTTTCTTTTCTTCTGCGCATAATAAAGAGTATATACTAAATTTCACTTTTACTCCAGTTAAAAATACTGACAATGTGGTTAATACGGTGTTATCAATATTTTATGATAACACAGATAAAGCTCTGGCGCAAAAGAAAATACAATATGACATGATGATGGCTAAGGGAATCCAAAAGAATTTAATTTCAAATGAATATTTAAACTATGCTGATTTAAAGATTTTCGTTAAGTTTTCCCCGATGATGGAAGTTGGCGGAGATATATACGATATATTTAAATATAAAGATAATTATTACAGAATTTTTATAGCTGACGCAACCGGGCACGGTGTACAAGCAGCGCTAAAAACTATGATAATAAAAACGGAATATGATAAGTTAAAAAGTAAATATAAAAACCCAAAAAACGTAATTTTTAATTTAAATAATATTTTTATAAAGAATTATTTAAATATTCCCGTTTTGTTTACATGTTCAATCGCGGATATAGACTTAGAAAAAAGAAGAATTATTTATTCGTGTGCAGGGCAGCCTGATCAATTTATTATAAAAAATAATCAAGTTGAAAATTTATATATAAAAGAAAGCACGATGATAGGACTTGTTGAAAATTACGATTATAAAGAAATAACGAAAGAATTTTCCAACAATGAAAAATTATTCCTATTTACAGACGGTATTTTTGAAATATTTTCTTCGGATGAAAAAATATTCGGAGAAGACAATTTAAAATCTTTGGTTGAAAAAAACGCAAAACTTGAAGCTGAAAAAATTATGGAACAAATAATGCTTGAAATTGGGCACTGGGGAAAAAATAAAGAACAAAATGACGATATTACTGCAATTTTTGTACAATTAAATTAAAATTGCCGCTTAATTTCCGTCATTGAAAAACTAAAGGAGTAAATATTATGCCTAGCAAAAATATTAATGGCAATGAAATTTTTTACAATATTACAGGAAAAGGAAACGAATACCTCGTCTTTTTAAACGGCATAGGAATGACAGAAAGCAATTGGAAACCCATATACAAAACGTTTTCAGATGACTATAAAATTTTAATCCATGATTTTAAATGCCAGCTTTTAAGCACTTGCCCGGATGAAGATTTTCCAATTGAAAGCCATGCCCATGAATTAAAAGAGTTGTTATCCTGTCTCGATATTGAAAAGGCGCATATTATAGGAACGTCTTACGGAAGCGAAGTTGCAATGATTTTTGCTTATACTTATCCCGAAAGTGTATTATCACTTACTGTAATTGACGGAGTAAGTGAAACTAACGCGTTGATGCGTAGCGGCGTTAATTCATGGAAACTAGCAGCAAAATACGGAGCTGAAATGTACTTGCGTACTTTAATTCCTTGGGTTTACTCAGATTCTTTCTTAGTTAAATTTGAAAATTATATGGAAGAAAGGATTCAGGAAGCTAAAAACTTACTACCTGATAATTTTTTCTCCGGTTTTATAAAATTATGTGATGCTTTTTTTAAATTGGATATTACAGATAATTTGAAATCAATTAAGTGTCCTACTTTAGTTATTGTAGGCGAAGAGGATTTAATTAAGCCTCCTAAATTTTCTAAAATAATAACTGATAATATTAATAATTCCCGTTATGTTGAACTTGAACAGACGGGACACGCAGCAGTTATAGAAAAACCCGGTGATTTATCTGAGTTGATACAAAATTTTTTAAATGAGATTTCATAGTTTTATCCCATATTTAAGATGAATATTTATCACATATTGTTAAATTAGTGGAATTT
>CAYUYT010000133.1:6303-9533 GCA_964449345.1 uncultured Spirochaetia bacterium
AATTTTAGAATGTTTTACTTGTAATAGGGCTTAATAATTACTAATTTGTTAGTAAAGATTTTAATTTAGGATATAGGAATTTGAAAAGTTTATTTTTCAAAAAAAGAAACCGAAAATTTCTTATAAAATCAATTTTATACGCAAGCGTTACAATATTTTTAATAGCAAGCATTATTTATCTTTTAAAATTATTCGTTCCTAACGACCTAAAACTATTTAATATACGTATATACATAATTCTACACGTTTTGTTTACATCTTTAGTTTTTGTGTTTATAATAATTAATTTTTATATTTCCTTAAAATCCCGTCAAATACACATTAATTATGTAAAAGATAAATTATCCCGTTCTGAAGATAAGTTTAAAAATATTTATAAAAATTCCCCTGTTATGATGTTTTCTCTTGATAATAAAAATAATATTATTGACGTAAATAATCATTTTTTGAATATTTCCGGTTATTTAAAAAAAGAAATTATTAATAAACATATTAGCCGGATAATCCTTAACAGTAAAAATTTACAAAAAATTTTATTAAAATTAAAACCCCAAGAATCTTTAAAAGATTATGAAGCAACGCTTAAATGCAACAATAATAATTATTTAACAATTCAATTCAATGTAAATAAATATTCAAACGAAAACAACGAAGAAATTATGCTTTGTGTATTAAAAGATATTACCGAACAAAACTTAATCTCAAGGGAAAGGGAAAATTTGATTATCCGTCTCGAAAAAGCTTATGAAGAGGCAAAAGAAGCTAACCGCCTAAAATCGGAATTCCTAGCAATTGTTACCCATGAATTGAAAACACCTATAACTTCCATGTTAGGTTTCAGCGAAATATTAAAAAACAATGAAAATGTAAATAAAGATATTCAATATATCGGGGAAGTATTATATAAATCCAGCAGAAAACTTCTAGAAATTTTAACCGAAATAATTGAATTATCCGTTATTGTGGCAGGTAATATAAAGATTAACCAAGAAGTTTTTAATGCTATGGAAATCATTGATGATATTCACTCTTTTATTAAAAATGATATTGAAACAAGACCGGTTGATTTTATCATAGAAAATTTCCAGTATCAAAAAATTTATAATGATAAACATAAGTTACGGCAAATTTTATATAATTTGATTAACAATGCATTAAAGTTCACAGAAAAAGGCGAGGTAATTCTCAGAAACGAATCAACGAACAAAGAATATATATTTCTCGTTATTGATACGGGAATAGGAATTAATGAAAGCAAACAAAACATAATTTTTGAAATGTTTAGACAAGCCGAGGATGTTTTCCGCCGGAAATATGGCGGTGTAGGATTAGGCCTGACAATTTCAAAACGTCTTGTCGAGGCTCTTGGGGGGAATATTCGGGCGGAAAAAAATTCCAAACAAGGCAGCACTTTTATTATATGTTTACCGCGGGATATTAAAATGGAGAAACTCCCTATAAATAACATTGATAAAAAAATTGCAAACGCCCGTAAAAACATATTAATTGCTGATGATGATGAGCAATCAATAAAGTCCATAATTGCATCGGAATTAAACAAAAGCTTTAATTTTGTTAATTTTGATGACGGTGAAAAACTTCTTTATAACTATAAAAATAATCGAAAATGTGATTTAATATTATTAGACATTCAAATGAAGAAAATGGACGGTATTGAATGTCTTTTTGAAATTAGAAAATTAAATAAAAAAATTCCCGTTATTGCTATGTCTTCATATAATTCAAAAAATTCAAATAATATTAAAGATAAGTATTTACTCATGGGCTTTACGGATTACATAAAAAAACCAATTAATATTTATAAACTTCAAGAAAAGATAGAATATTATATTTAATAAGATGGCAATAAAGTTTTAAATAATTTCCCGTTATTAACAGTAAAAACTCTTAGCCCGTGTTTTCCGGATGCAGCGAAAACGTATTTGTTATCATTGGAAAACTTTATAGAATTTATGAACTTGTAATTAAATTTTATAGTAAAACGCGTTAATATTTTTTTAGAAGGAATATGCTGAATTATTACTCCTGAAAATTGATTATATGCTAAAATTTTTTTATCCGGTGAAATATCATAAGATCTAAAGCTGTACTTTGCTTTTATTTGTATTAACTTTCTACTAATTTCATTTTTGTGATAATCAAAAAGTAATAAAGATTTATTCTTTTTTAATAAACAAACGTGTTTATTATCATTAAAAAAAATTATCCTTGAATTATAATCTAATTCTTTATTAGGCAATAACTTATATTTTCTGGTTTTTAGATTTAAAACGACAATACGGTATATCCTTTTAACAAAGGTTTTATAAGCGAGAAAATTGCCATCTTTGGAATACGTTAAATTACCCGAAAACGAGAAAGGGATTTTAAAAGAATTTATAACATTTCCAGAGGATAAGTTGTGAATAACCATTTCACTGCTATAATTAAAATGGGCTACATGCTTAAAATCCGGCGAAAAAGCAACGGGTTTAGAATATGCACGCTTAATAGAAAAATTTTTTATTACTTTTCCCGTTTTTAAGTTCCAAATTATCAAATTCTTATCCTCTCCAAAACTAACTAACTTTGAATTATCAGGTGAAAAAAGTAACTTTTGAATATCCCTTCGATGGGCAACTAATTTATGAACAAGTTTGCCCGTTTGAATATTCCAAACTAAAATGACATCCGCAGAGCCACCGGCAGCAACGAGAGTTGAATCTTTTGAAACTGCAATTGTCTCAATATTTGTATCTTTATAAGACAACAGCCGGTTTTTATCAACTTTTATTGGAGGCAATTCTTTAATACGTATCCGCTCTCTGCTGACCGTACTAGCACTTTCTTGGCTTTGATTACCGCTCTCCTCCATAAAAAGTAGAACAAAAATTACTACTAGGGTAAACAATGCAACAATCCCGGAAATAACTGTATACCGCTTTATCTTTTTTAATTTAGACACATTGCTTAACCCGGCAGCTTGTTCTTTCTTATTCTTATCAATACTAGCTGTTACGGTTTTACGCTCAAGAATTTTCAAACATTCCTCTGCCGACTGAATTCGCTTATTTACATCCGGCTCAAGCATTAAATCAAGTAAATATTCCAAATAGGAGGGAATATTCACGTAATCTTTATAATTAAGTTTCATTTTTTTTAACGGAAATTCCGAAGGTTGTTTGCCCGTTAACATATAAATAACGGTAATTGCCAAAGCATACAAATCC
>CAYUYT010000134.1:0-9485 GCA_964449345.1 uncultured Spirochaetia bacterium
AAAAATTAATTAAACATATTTAAATCAATATCACTCTATAAAATTTCTAATAAAAGTTAATTTTTGTTTCAAAATTGTTAAAATTATATTAAAACACGTTGACATTAATTAACAACAAAATAAAATGATTATCACAAAACGTTTTAACAAAAAAGAGTAAACACTTATTTTAGGAGAAAATTATTATGGGTAAAAAACTTAAAAAACAGCTTGAGGAATACATCGAATTATTTAAATCCTTTTCTGAAGAAAACAATCTTCTTAAAGATATACAAAGCATTACAAACAACGTTGAAGAATTGCTTAAAAGTATAGAAACGAACAAATTCGATGTAACGGAAAACGTCTATAACGTTATGAACGCGTTATTTGACAAATACAAAGATAACGTAAAAAAAATAAACAAACAAAACAAGATATTTTCCGATGCGTTTAAAAAAATGAAAGAACTATATAAAGATGAAATATCCAAAAAAATTAAGGAATCAAAAAACGTTGAGCTTACGGCAGATGCTTTTGAAAAAATGAAAGACGTTTATTCCCAGTTTGAAGACGCTGTTGAGGCTATGAACAAACAAACAAAAGTATATATTGATACTTTTAAACAAATTAAAGATCTTTATAAAAAAGGCGACACGAATACAAAAAAGACTTCATCAACGGCTAAAAAAACATCTTCCGGCTCAACAACGAAAAAATCAACAACCGGAAATAAAACGGGCTCTACTACTAAATCAACAACGAAGACAACAACAACGAATAAACCGAAAACCCCGCCGAAATCATCCGGCGAGGGAAATAACCAAAATAAATAAAAAATACCGCCCTCTTTTTTAAGGGGGCTTTATTTTTTGCTGATAGCAATTCGTTTTTAAGGCCAAGCAATTATTTTATCCAACAATACCGTTTATCATTAAAATGTGAAAAATATTTTTTAATAAATAATTAAGATATATTCATATAAAAAACGCCGCCAAAGCATTTTCAAACAAATATCCAAAGCAGAATAAAAAACTCAATATACTAAAGTGATTTTAAAATCAAAGTATTGTATATTGTAATTGCTTTTCAACCGACACTTTAAAGTGTCGGTTGCATAAAATTTAAAGTATTATTAGTATATAAGCTTTATTATTTTTGCAATCTTTATATACCATTTTTATTTTAGTTCATGTTTGGGTGAGAGCTAAAATAAAAGATTAATAATAATTGCAAATCATGAGACAGTAGGATTTCTAGTACGTTAATCACGTTGTTAGAAAAGATTGCCATAATAAATTATGTGGATTAATGGATTTTGATATAATAATTGACTTTTAAGGACGAAGAATTTAAATTTTTCTTAAATTAAGAAAGATTATTCGTAAGAATTTTAGTAAATTTATACTGTATGAAGTTTTTAAAAGAATTTTTTACAAATCCAAAGCAAACCGGCGCTGTTTCCCCTTCATCAGATAAACTAGCAGAACTCATTACCAATTCTGCAAATTTAAAAAGTAAAACATTGGTAGTAGAGTTAGGTTCCGGTAACGGCGTTTTTACAAAAAAAATATATAAGAAAATAAAATCAAACACGAAATGTTTCGTTTTAGAGATTAATTCCTGTTTTGTTAAAGAGACTCTAAAAAATTGTCCGCCGGCAACTGTATATCACGATTCTGCTGAGAATATAGAAAAATATATCTTAAAGCATAATATGAAAAATTGCGATTGTATCATATCCGGATTGCCATGGGCTGCATTCGATAAAAACTTACAAAATAAATTATTGAATTCAATTTATAATTCCCTTGAACATGGAGGTGTATTTTTAACATTTGCTTATATTCAAGGTTTGTTACTTCCAAGCGGAAAGAATTTCAACAGATTATTGAAAAGTAAATTTAAATCAGTCAAGAAAACGAAAACAATTTGGTCTAATCTACCCCCTGCATTTATTTATATCTGCAAAAAATAAAATAGCCATCTTCTTAAATGAAGGAAAAATACCGGATAATAATTTGCTAAATTAATTTGACATTATTTTTTGCGACAATTATAATGTATATATACATTATAATTGGTGATTATTATGAAAAGAACGCAAATATATTTGGATGAAAATCTTTTTTTCATTTCTTGAAAAAGAAAGTAAAGCTGAACACCGATCAATATCTGAAATTATACGTGAATCCATTAAAGAAAAGTTTCAATATAAAACCAATATCTTATTAGATAGGCTTGATTCAATTTTTGGAATTTGGAAAAATAAAAACATTGATACTGTTCAATATTTGAGAAATATTAGAAAAGATAGAGAATTATGATTTTAATAAATTCTGATATTATTATTTGGATATTAAAAAGCAAATGCAAGTTTTTATTAATGATATAAATGAAAAGTTATTCGTTACTCCTATTCAAATATCTGAAATCTATGCCGGATTATTAGAAAAAGAAAGAATTGATACAGCATTATTTTTAGAAGCATTACCCTGCTTAGAAATTAATGACCGCATAGGAAAATTAGCAGGTGAATATTTAAACATGTATCAAAAATCAAATGCAGTTACCTTAGCAGATGCTATGATTGCCGCTTGCTCAAAAATATACAATTTAAAATTATGGACATTAAACAAGAAGCACTATCCCATGCTGGGAAAAAGTGAATTCATTGAATAAGGTCTAATGTCAACAATAAATATATACAGTCCTATATTATTGATAAACTAAAACAAAGGAAAACAAAGTGAAAGAACTCATTGATACTCACGTGCATCTGGATTTTAAACATTATAAAAAGGATTTTGAAAACGTCCTTGCTAACGCTATTGAACACGGTGTATTAAAAATAATTAATATTGCAACCACACCGGATTCAATTAACCACGTTATTAAACTCGTTAACACGCATTCAATGTTTTACGGCACACTCGGTATACACCCTCACGATGCGAAAAGCGTTACCCAAGATATTTTCGATAAAATTACAACGTTTGCAAAGGAAAACCGCAAAATCGTTGCAATCGGCGAAGTAGGGCTTGATTTCCATTATTACAATTCTCCCGAAGAAACGCAAAAACAAGTATTCGCGCGTTTTATTAATCTTGCAAAAGACGTTAAATTGCCCCTGGTTATTCATAACAGAAAATCCGATGATGCTATGCTTGAAATTTTAAAATCAGAAAACGCCGGGCAATCGGGTGGCGTGTTTCACTGTTTTTCATCAGACTGGGATTACGCTAAAAAAATCCTCGATTTAGGGCTTTATATATCAGTAACGGGAATAGTAACGTTTAAAAACGCAAAGCAAACGCATGAAGTTGTTAAAAAAATTCCACTTGACAGGTTAATGATAGAAACGGATTCACCGTTTTTAACTCCTTCCCCGCACAGGGGAAAGAGAAACGAACCCGCTTACGTCAGGTTTATTGCAGATGAAATAGCTAAATTACGCGGTATGAAAACAGACGAAATCGCAGAGATAACCACAAACAACGCAAAAAAATTCTTCAGCCTGCCTGATTAAACGCGGTTTACTTTTTTGCCCCGTAAATCGTTTTAAAACCGGTATATTCAACGAGTACTTCAGGAATGTGTACATTCCCGTCCTCATCCTGAAAATTTTCTAAAATGGAAAGCCACGTTCGCCCTACTGCAAGGCCCGAACCGTTAATGGTATGAACAAAACGCGTTTTGTTGTCTTCTTTGCTTCTGTATTTTACGTTAGCCCGTCTTGCCTGAAAATCCTTAAAATTGGATATGCTTGAAATCTCACGGTAACGGTTTTGAGATGGCAGCCACACCTCAAGGTCATAACACTTAGAAGCGGAAAACCCCGTATCCCCAGCGCAAAGTAAAACAACGCGGTAGGGAAGGTTTAATAATTGAAGAAGTTTTTCTGCATCTGCAAGGAGTTTCTCATGCTCCTCCCAGCTTTGTTCCGGTTTAACAAACTTAACGAGCTCAACTTTGTTGAATTGATGCAGCCGGATTAAGCCCTTTGTGTCTTTGCCGTATGAACCGGCTTCGCTTCTAAAACACGGTGTATATGAAACGTAGTTTATAGGTAAATCCTCTTCGTTTAAAATGTCTTCTGAATGTATATTCGTAACGGGCACTTCAGCAGTCGGTATAAGCCATAAATCCCGGTTTTCAATTTTAAACAAGTCTTCTTCAAATTTAGGCAACTGCCCTGTACCTGTCATGGTTTTCGTGTTTACCATTAAAGGCACTTGAGTTTCCGTGTACTTTTTTTCTTCGATATTATAATCCATAAAAAAATTAATCAGTGCGCGTTCAAGGCGGGCTCCCTTGCCCTTTAAAAAGAAAAAACGTGAGCCGGATAATTTTGCAGAAACTTCAAGGTCAAGTATACCGAGTTTATGCGCAAGGTCGTCATGAGCCAAAGGTTCAAAATCAAACTTTTTAGGCTCTCCCCACGTGCGTACAACCACGTTATCGGTTTCATCTTTTCCCGCGGGAACGGATTCATCAAGCAAATTAGGAATACCTAATAAAAAATTATCGAATTTGGTTTCATAACCTTTCAACTCTTCATCGAGGTTTTTAATTTCAGCGGCAACGTGTTTCATTTCCTCTTTGATTTTTTCAGCTTCCTGTTTTTTTCCCTGTTTAAATAACTCGCCGATTTTTTTAGATTCTTCGTTGCGCCTTGATTTTAGTTTTTCCACTTTTCCTATAACTTCACGGCGCGCTTTGTCTAATTTTTCAAATACGGTAAAATCAATGTCTGCGCTACGGCGTTTTAAATTTTCTTTAACCTGCTCAAGATTGTTCCTGAAATATTTAATATCGTGCATTTATTGCTCCCGCGTTTTTTAATCAAGCACATTTAAAAACGTATTAAACAAAATAGTAAAAAACAACGCATTGTGTCAAAGAAAAAACAAATTTATTTATTTGTATTCCGTTGCATCAGACCAACGTGTCAGATGCAAAGTCTGCGTGTATAATCCCCGCCTTTTTGTCAAACTTTATACATGCTAACTATAAAAAAAATGAAATATAGCTTGATTTTTTTATTAAAATGTAATATAATTTATATGGTTATGCATAATTATTATATAATCATCAAACTTTGTATTTAAAATTAAATAACGAAAAATATATATTTAAGGATAAGAAAATGAAAACAGTTAAACGCGTTTTAATCATTGCCGTTTTACTCGCTTTGTTTTTCGCTGTTAGCGCTACAACGTGTATTTCCCCGGGTTTATCACAGGGTGGAAAGATAGTATTTACTAGGGGAAAAGATATATATATAATGAATGCTGACGGTAGTGATATTTCTTTGGTAACAGAAAAAGGCGATAGTTATTATCCTTCTTTTTCAACGGATGGCAGTAAGATATTATTTTATAATCAAAGACAAGAAAATTCACCTCCCCTTACCCCTGATTACGAAATTTTTATAATTAATACTGATGGTAGCGGGGAAAAAAGATTAACTTACAGTTCTGTTAATGATGAAACTCCTTCATTATCGCCAAACGGAAAAAAAATTTTATTTTGTAATCATTCAGCCGATCCGGATAATTATGAAATTTTTATAATGGATGCGGATGGAAGTAATATAAAAAGAATAACTAACGATACTGATAAAATTGATGACAGGTATCCCGTTTTCTCGCCCGATTTACGTAGTATTGTCTTTTCCCGGGACGCAGACCCGGCTTATCCTGCTAAAAACATGTGCATTTTTATTATGAATCTTGACGGTTCAAATATGAGACAGCTAACTTTTAGTCCTCGTGATGATACATTTCCATCGGTTTCACCATTAAACGATAAAATAGTTTTTTGCCGTCATGACGGGAATGATGAAGAAATATTTATAATGAATATTGATGGTACAAATATAAAGCAATTGACTGACAATAGCGTGGATGACCTTTACCCTGCATTTTCTCCTGACGGCAATAAAATTGTTTATTCCAGCAATGGGGCAATATTTATAATGAATTCTGACGGAAGCGGTGCTAAACAAATAACATTTTCAACTGACGATCAGTACCCATGTTTTGCCGGTAAACCGCGTTAATTCTTTTTTTACGCATTGTACGTTGCTGCAGCATCAGGCCTATGTGTCTGATGCAAAGCCTGTGTGTCTGCCGGAAAACTAAAATATATATCGAAATGCGTTATTCAAAAAATTCCAAAGCTGCGTTTAATGATTCTTTAATGGTGAGGGTGTTTAATAAGTTTGCAAGCTTAAACACGGATTGGATTTTTTTGCACATATTGCAGATTACCAAATTGCCCATGCTCTTTTTTAATTTAAAATTCGTTTCGATTATCACGCCCACGCCCGAACTGTCTATTAACGTTAGCTCTGCCATGTCCAAAATTATTTTATTTACGCTTTTTAATAGTTTTGTGATATTGTTTTTAAAATCGCCAGCAGTTATAAAATTTAGGTTTTCCAAAGGAGTTAGGATAGTAATACCGTTTTTCTCCTTTATGTTTAAGTTCATTATTTTATAACTCCGTAGATAATTCTAAATATACTAAAGTGATTTTAAAATCAAAGTATTGTATATTGTAATTGCTTCTCAACCGACACTTTAAAGTGTCGGTTGCATAAAATTTAAAGTTTTATTAGTATACTCAATTATAAAAATAATTAATACAGGGCAAAAATAATATAAAAAACTGATGATTTGTATTTTTTTCATGCGTAATATTTTTATATTTTATACCGGAGGCTATATGAAAAATGCATTCCGTATATTAATTCTTTTAATCATTAGTTTTATTTTCATTCATGAAGCGCAATGCAGGGAAAACGTTGTTTCTCTTTACAACGAAATTCCTAAAAAATTCCTGCGTTATAAATATATGATTAATAAACAAAACGGAGAGTGGCGCGTTAAAACGAAAAACAGGCGAGGGCACGGGCAAACGCTTAAACTTGAAGTTGATTTGAATAAAGGCGTTGTCAAATTCCCCCAGGATTTAATCGAACACACGGGAATTACAACGAGTATCTACCTTCATTACGGTGCAAATAAAAGCGTTTTAATTCTCGTTATTACTGACGAAATCATGGGCGGGTCAGGCAAACGCAAGCAATTCGTAAATTTTTGTTTAAAGAAAAACCGAATCTGGTATAATGCTTCTAGTGTTTTAAACCTAATCCACAGAAGTTTTTTTAAAAAAGGGTATAATTTTTATAAGTTCATTCACAACGCTGAAATTAAAAATATGCTTTACCGTCAAATAACGCCTTTATCCGGAGAATCCAAAAAAATTAAGGTTGAATTAAAAATGAGTTATTTCAATCTCTCTTATTATAAAAACGAAATGCTTAAAAATACCGTTGCGGATATGCAGAAAAACATTAATTATTCATATATCGTGCGCTGGAGCAGAAAGAAAACGCGTTTTATTATTATAAACAAACACAAATCACAATATACAGGCAACACGGGTTCGTCGTCTGCTTATAACGGCAAACGCGGTAATTTATTTACAACGATAAATTCCGGCAAAGCGCATTCTTCAGCAGTTTATTCATGCGTGTTTTCACCTTCGGGCAAATACGTTGTTACTGCATCCCGTGATAAAACAGTAAAAAAATGGCGCTTGGCTAATTCCAAAAACGTTTTAGTTTTAAAAATAAAAGCGCATAACCGCGATGTTAACAGCGTAAATTTTTCCCCTCATGCTAAATACCTTGTTACTGCTTCGGATGATTCAACCGTAAAAATATGGCACGCAAAATCGGGAAAACTAGTGAAAACTTTGCGCGGGCATAAAGGCGTTGTTTATTATGCTAAGTTTTCTCCCCTGGGAAAAATTATAGCAAGCGCCGGGCAGGATAAAACAGTAAAAATATGGAACAGTTCATCAGGCCGATTGATTAAAGTTTTGCGCGGGCATTGGGGAAAAATAACGGGTTTGAGTTTTTCTAAAAACGGCAAATACCTTGCAACGTCAAGTGCGGATAAAACAGTAAAAGTTCGTAATACGGCAAACTGGCGCCTTATTCATACATTCAAAGCGCATAAATCCCGTGCCGGTTTTGTTGATTTTTATAAAAACGGTTATAAACTCGTTAGCTCGGGATGGGATAAACGCGTTATTGTTTACGATGTACTGCGCAAAAAAGTGATTTCAGCTTTCAGGGCGCATAAAGGCAAGGTTTATACTTGCGCTTTTCATCCGAACGGGCGTTACGTTTGCAGTTCGGGTGCGGACGGTGAGATTATTTTATGGGACTATAAAAGCAAAATTGGTTATACCGCCGGCAAGCACAAAACAGCCGTGCTTAACGTAAATTTTTCACAAGACGGAAAATACATAATCAGCGCAGACAGGAGCGGTTATGTTAAAATTTGGAAGATAAAAAGAAATGAAAACGAATATTAAAAATGTTTAGGGGAAGGACACGTTGCATTGCAAGGTTCTATAAAACGCATTATACTAATTAGCGTTAAAATATAAAAATTTATTCTATTTTAATCCCTTTGATAAAGGACTGTTTGAAGAAAGGCAAATCCCCCTAAATACCCCTTCAAATAAAGGGGGACTTGAAGAAAAAAGAAGAAAAAGCCTCTATACCGGTATTATTATTTACATAGAACCGGATTAAGCTATACCCAATACTTTACTAATCGATTTTTATCTCCGCGCTCTTTGCGCCCCTGCGGTTGACTTATCTTTCGGATGTTTTGCGTGTTCCGGAGCTAGTTCCATATTCTAGCAAATTTTAGTTTCTTCGTGTTAATTAGGAGTAATATTATAAACTTTAAGATAAAATTATAGCCTAATTTATAATTTTTATATTAATACAAAACCGTAATAAAGCACTGCCTATTCATAAAAAGCGTTAAGTTCATTTACAAACGCCTTGTCATCCTCAACATCACGGCCTTTAATGGTTAAATACCCGCCCTGCAATAAACCGTTTGCACCGGCTAAAAATGCAAGCCCCATAAAATCCTTTAAAACGGTTTCCCGTCCTGCGGCAATTTTGATAACGCTTTTTGGATTAATCAAACGAAATAAAGCAATTGTTTTTATTATTTCAACAATACTCAATCGCAAAGTATGGCTTTGTTTATAAAGTTTGGTTCCCTTAATTGGCTGAAGAATATTTAGCGGGATTGAATTTACACCGAGTTCGTTTAATAAAAAAGCAAGTTCCAATCTATGCTCCGCGCTCTCTCCCATGCCGATTATACCACCTGAACAAACATTTAACCCGGCTTTTTTTATTGCCCTTACTGTTTCAATCCGATTTTCAAATGAATGCGTGGTAACTATTTCGTTGTAATACGAAGGCGCTGTTTCGATATTGTGATGATATACCCTAAGACCCGCGTTTTTAAGTGCTCGCGCACCTTGTTCGTCAATAACGCCAAGAGAAGCGCAAACGTCAATTTTTACATCTTGAGAAATTTGGCTAACAGCCTGAATAATAAGCGAAAACTCTTTAGTTCCTGCTTTAATGCCTTTTCCGCTTGTTACTATTCCAAAAC
>CAYUYT010000135.1:0-9485 GCA_964449345.1 uncultured Spirochaetia bacterium
TTTTTATGCTTATATTATGGATTTTATTAACTTCATCAAGGTCGTTTTCCCGTGAGAATAAGCTAGTCTATCTTGATTTAAAAAAACGAAAAGCGTTAAATTGAAACACGCTTTTTAGCCAATTTTAATATTAAAGCAGCCAGCATATTAATAACTAATTCAAGTTAATAACTAATTCAAGCAGTAAAAAAACGAAATGTACTAACGCATTTACTCTGTACTTTTACGTTGCATCGCAAATTGACTTTTAATCAATATTCCCACATTAAACATTTGTATTGATGTTTTGCGGTTTTATTTTTAACGTTCCAATGGCTTAGTTTATTGAATGTTAGAACTTTATGAGCACCTTTTAGCAACGCGGAAGAAACGGGAACGCAAACTCTGTCCCGTCTGCTGCGTAAAACATAAGTCCTTGTTGGCTTGCCTTGCATTTGGTTATCCGCCTCGTTTAATCTGTGAACGAATGAACCCGGAGCCGGGCATAATCCCGTCGATTTTGAACAAGTAGGAACGGTTTTGCATTTCAGTTTGCCGAAAAAATTAAAAGCGCAGCGTTTTAGTCCGTGATTCGCTCCTGCAATCGCAATAAATGTTTTTACTTTATTATATAAATTACCGTCTGCCATTGCTTTACGCGCAAGAGTCACTCCCATTGAGTGGGAAATTACCGAAACCTTTTTGCCTGTATAAGCGTGAACAGCTTTAATAAAGCGTTTAACAATGTTTATCCGTTCTGTTGAGTGGTCGTTAAAAGCAGAAAGTGCGAATGATTTATTTTGCCAGTTAACAGCGTAAAGTTCGGTTTTATTAAAGCCTTTATTTTTAAGATACGCGTATACGGTTCTCCATCCTTTTGTATCCCCCATTTGCCCCCATGCCATACTACCGTTCCCGTGTATAAATATAACCGGTGTTTTTTGAACTTTCGGAGCATCCGCGCCGCCGCCGACTCCGCCGTATGGAAACGCTCCGCCATATCCGTGGGATTTTAACCATGAGTTAAAATGGCTTCCAAATTTTTTAGGCATTGAAAAGGCGTTTACAGTTAAAATTATAGAAATAAATAATATTAGAAGACTTTTCTTTTTCATTCTATAAACCTCTTATGGTCATTTATTAATGACTAATTATAAAATCAATGTGTATTTGTAGCAAGCAGAATTATTATTTTTTTATAAAAAATTTATTGCAATTAACTGAAAAAATATTATATAACAAATAAAAATATTATAATTAAAAACACGTGTGTTAGTTATAATAAACTATTTATATTATGGAGGACTTAACGTGAAGAAAATTAAAACTTTGATTTTGGTTATTATTTCTATGTTTGCGCTTAATGCTTTATTAAACGCAAAAGTTTTAAATGTTGGCAAAGGTAGGCAATTTAGCAAAATTCAGGATGCAATTGACAAGGCAAATAAAGGGGATTTTATAAAAATTTATCCCGGAACGTATAAAATCGCTAAGGCTCTTGAAATTGTAAATAAAGAAGGTCTATATTTATCCGGTGTAGGAAAGGTTAACATTTATTGTTCCGACCAGGGCAGTAATGTAATTAATATAAGAAATAGCAAATCCATTGTTATTCGAAACTTACACATGATGCATTATCCCGTTGTAGACGGATGCGGCGGTTATGTAATTAATGCTAGAAATTCGCCAAATCTCGTTATTTCGGGATGTGAAATAAACGGTTGCGGTATGGTAGGCATAAATGCTGTAGAGTGTGATAACCTTACAATACTTAAAAATAAAATTCACAATAATTCATGGACAGGTTTTTACATAATGAAATGTAATAACGTCAGGATGAGCAATAATTCTATTTACAAAAATCAAATAGCCGGATATTTTAAAATTATTAACGGCGGTATAATTAGTGCAAACAAGGTATACGACAACGCAAAGCCCTGGGTTAAAAAAGGCAACAAAAATTTACGTTTTCATTCAAACGAAGTTCAAAAAATAGGTGGGGTATCTGATAAAGACCCTTCGCGAATTTTAAGAGTCGGACCTAATAAAAAGTATAAAGACATTCAAACCGCAATACACGCGGCTAAAGACGGGGCTACCATTCGCATTTATAGTGGGAATTACAGAACGAAAAAGCCCGTTATTATTGAACACCGTAAAAATTTAAAAATAATTGGAATCGGCAATGTCAATGTTCTTTGTTCGAATATGTATACAGATGTTATGCGGATTTTTAAATCGAAAAATATTCTTATTAGAAATTTACGTATGCGGCATTATCCCGTTGTTGACGGCTGCGGCGGCGCTGTAATAAACGCAAGGGATACCGAAAAACTTACAGTTGAGCGCTGCGAACTAAACGGTTGCGGCATGACCGGTATTATGGCTAATAACTGCCGGGATATGGTTGTAAAATTTAACAAAATTTTTAAAAATTCCTACGCGGGATTTTCATTTTATAAATGTAATAATCTTACGTTCTCAAGAAACCGGGTTTATAATAACTATAAAGCCGGCTCTTTTGTGAGAATAAGCCGTGGAGTAGTAACGAGAAATAAGTTTTATAACAACGAAAAACCTTTTACAAAAAACCGTAATTCCATGTTGAGAATTTATAACAACGATATTAAACGCGGTGGAAATACACAGGGAAAAGATAAGTCCCGCGTTTTACACGTAGGCAGGCGCAGGAAATATAAAACTATCCAGTCTGCAATTGATGCTGCACGTAACGGCGCAACAATACGCGTTCATAAAGGCATATACCGTACTTCAAAACCTATAAAAATTGTAAAACGTAAGGGATTAAAAATAATCGGACGGGGAGTGGTGCGAATAATTTGTACTGATAGAAACGCAGACGTTATGCAGGTTTTTAATTCGCAAAATATTTTAATAAGAAATATACGTATGAAACATTCCCCTGCAGTTACTTGCGGCGGCACTGTGTTAACTATTGACCGTTCAAACCGTGTTAGAGTAATCCGCTGCGTTCTTAACGGTTGCGGTATGATAGGTATAAATGCCAGTGATTCTAATAATTTAGTGGTAAGGCGTTGTAGAATGTTTAAAAATTCTTATCAGGGTTTTTACTTCTATAACTGCCGTAACATACGCTTTATGAGAAACAGGGTGTACCGAAATTACGTTGCCGGTGAATTTAGAAATTGTACAGGTGGAGTTATCGCGCGTAACAGGTTTTACAGAAACAAAAAGGGCGTTAGATATTTAAAAAACCGTAATATAAGAAAGTACGGAAACAGGCCTAAAATAAAACGCCGAAAAATACGCGAACGTGGCGGTAGATAGAATGTAATGTATGAATAATAAAGGAAAAAACCGTGTCCTTTTTGGGCGCGGTTTTTTTTGTAATACTAAAATTTGCTATAATATGGAATTCGCCACGGAACACGCGAAACATCCGAAAGATAAGAAATCCCCCGTTTTTTACCGCAAATAGCTTTTTTCTCTTGCCCCTTTAAATAAAGAGGGCGGATTATTTTTCCTCCATAAAAATATTTTTATGGAGGCGACAACTGAGACTTATTAAAAGAACTTTAATAAATCCAAGATAATTCTATTTAATTTTTACATTTGATAATTTTTTTGTATATTGCTTCATTTTAATGAGGTTTTAACGTTTTTACAGTACGGTTTACAAGTATGCAAATAAATTAAATGTTTATTGACAAAATACGCTATGTTTACGATTATTAATTATTATGGCCAAGATTGCTGTTAGGGATATAGTAAAACGATTCGGTAATTTAACCGTTCATGACGGAGTTAACCTTGATATTTATGAAGGTGAAACAATGGTTATCATCGGCGGGAGTGGAACGGGTAAAAGCGTATTACTAAAAGAAATGTGCGGGCTTTTAACGCCGGACAGCGGTTCTGTTAAAATTGACGGAATTGAAATCGTGCACCGTGATGAGAAAGACATGGGAGATATACGTAAAAAATTCGGTGTTTTGTTTCAGGGGGCGGCACTATTCGATTCACTAAACGTATACGAAAATATCGGTTTTGCGTTGCGCAGGTTAACCAAGAAAACAACCGAAGAAATCGAAGCAATATGCGATAAAAAATTAGCCCAGGTTGGTTTAAAGGGAATAGGCGAAATGAAGCCTGCGGAATTATCAGGCGGAATGAAAAAACGAGTCGGACTTGCACGTGCAATTGCAATGGATCCGGAAATTGTTTTATATGATGAGCCGACAACAGGGCTTGATCCTATAATGGCGGATGTTACTAACGAATTAATAATTCACATGGCCGATTCTTTAAATATTACGTCCATTGTGGTTACTCACGATATGGTTAGCGCGTATAAAGTTGGAGATAGAATTGCGATGCTGCATGAGGGCAAGATTATTGAAGTGGGGACTCCAGATGAAATAAAAAATACGGATAACCCTTATGTTCAGCAATTTATACAGGGCAAGGCAGAAGGCCCAATAAAGGTTTTATAATAGAGGTTTGTTTTGAAAGATGAAGTTAAACTCGGTATATTCGGTGTAGTTGCCTTTGGTTTGTTTTTTGCAACCGTTATTTGGGTTGGAAAATGCACGGCAACAAGAGGCAGTGTGCCGTATCGTGTTCAGTTTGATGATTTAAACGATTTAAAAGAAGGCGCTTTGGTTAAATTCGCCGGCGGTCTTTCTATCGGATACGTTAAACAGGTGTATAGGGAAGGCACTAAGGCAGAAATTTTATTATGGGTTGAGGAAAACTTTCCTTTAACCAAAAACAGCGGTTTCGTTATAAGAAGCGCGGGAATGCTAGGTGAAAAATACGTACAACTTAATTATAAAGACGGGCCTAAAGCTCCGCCTAACCACTTGTTCGCGGGTTCAAATGCCGCATCAATTAGCTCTGCGCTGTTAAGTGTCCAGCTTACATTGCAGGAAATTAAAAAAATGGTCAGGACTTTAAACGCTATATTCGGAAGCGGAGATTCTCAAATAATCCGTAATACATCCAACACTCTTGCCGGAATAATGCAAAAATTAAACATTATTTTATCAAACAGCAATGATAATATCAGCGGTACTTTTAAGAATATTTCTCAGGTAACCGAAGGGCTTAAAAATATTGTTGTCAATCTAAACTCCATTGTAAATGATTTTAAAACGGGGAGTGGTACTTTGAACATACTTCTAAAGGATAAAAAAATGGGGCAGGATTTGAAGGATTTAGTAAAAAGCCTAAAAGAAGCAGCGGATAAATTAAATAAATCATCAATTTTAAACGAAACTAAGAAAAAACCGCGCTGGTAGTTTTATGGCAACGGAAAAAATCGTTTTCGTTTGTAACTCATGCGGGTATGAAACTATTAAATGGCTGGGCAATTGTCCTGCCTGTGGCGAATGGAATACTTTCGAAGAACGTGTAGTTTATAAAAATAAAAAAAATACTAAAAAGAGTAAATCTCTATCCAGTGCAATTCCAATTTCACAAATTAAATCAACTGATGTATCACGGTATAAAACGGGAATGCCGGAATTGGACAACGTATTAGGCGGCGGAATTGTACCCGGATCTGTTGTCCTCTTAGGAGGCGAACCGGGTATCGGCAAATCAACACTTATGCTTCAGGTTTCTGAGAAGTTGTCTGTAAAAGGAAAAATTCTCTACGTTAGCGGTGAGGAATCCGCATCGCAAATTAAAATGCGTTCTGCACGGCTAGGCGTAACCGGCCACAAAGTATTGTTTTCCGGTGAAACTTCTCTTGAAAACGTGTATTCTCTAATTGAAAAGCATAATCCGGATTTTCTCGTTATCGATTCAATTCAAACTTGTTACACCTCAAATTATGACAAATCACCGGGTTCAATTGTTCAGGTCAGGGAAGTAACTAACCGCTTACTTGAAATATCTAAAACCATGGGAATAGCAACGATAATAATAGGGCACGTAACCAAAGAAGGCCATATTGCCGGGCCGAAAATTTTAGAACACATTGTGGATACGGTTTTATATTTTGAAAGCAATTCACCGTATTTAATTTTACGTTCCGTTAAAAACCGTTTCGGTAATACCGACGAAATAGGAATTTTTGTAATGCAGGAGTCAGGTATTTCCGAGGTATCAAACCCGCATGAAGTTTTTTTGGACGATACACAGGGGCAGGGTATTGCTGTTGCCTGCGTTACAGAGGGAACCCGCGCTCTTATGCTTGAAGTGCAGGCGCTTATATCAACCACTTCATATTCATCACCAAGGCGTTTAGTGGACGGTGTCGAGATAAACAAAGTGAATAAAATCATTGCCGTTATGGAAAAGCATTTAGGGCTTAATTTATCCGCAAAAGACGTTTATATTAACCTTGTCGGCGGTATTAAAGTAAAAGAACCGGCAATAGACCTTGCTATAACGTGTGCTGTTTTATCGAGTATTTACGGTTTTACTATAGATAAAAAATGGGCGTTTATAGGCGAGTTAGGGCTTACAGGTGAAATAAGGAAAGTTTCTTTTTTAAAGGAACGCGTTAACGAGGCAGCTAAAATGGGAATTGAAAAGGTGATAGTTCCTGTTAAGGGCATTGAAAAAGAAAAATTCAGCGGAGTAAATGTTCAGGGAATAAAATCGATTTCAGATTTAATTAAACTTTTCTCCATTGATGAAAAGTAATGAACGGGTTATTTATTATCCTTGATTACATTGTTTTTCAATTCAAGATTTTTTACGTTGTATATGCAAAGAGACCTTTTATTGTTATAAATTTTGTTTTCCTTTAAAATAACCGTACCGCACCGTGATAAAGTAATACCACAGGATGAATTATTGAAAACACTGGATTTTTCAAGAATAATTTTATGGGAATGGGAACAATAAAGTCCAATTGACCCGCACCCGTTTAAAACGCAGTTAATTATTCTAATTTTAGCCGAGTTCATAACATTAAGAACAGAACCAATGCATATAACGCGGCCATTATGGGATTCTTGATGACGCATCCTGATATTTTCAACGGAAACATTTATGCCATGATTTATAAACATAACGCGTTTTTCGGGTAATTTTTGTATGAACTCAACTTTGCCTCGTCCGATTATTTGTATTTCTTTTTTATACATCATGGTAACGGTTTTGTTGAAATAATACTTTCCTGCATGAACAATTATTTTGCTTCCTCTTTTAATATTGTTGAATATATCTAAAACGCGTTGTTCTTCCATATCCGGTTTAATGTGAACGGTTTTATCTATAACTGGAACTTTGATAAATTCGTTTTTTGCTTTAATTACATTGTGGCATTTTTTAAGCACAATGTCAGCGGGATTATTTTTAAACCGGTTTAAGATTATTTTTACGTTTTTGCAATTCCAAAAATTAATGCCGGCATTTGCGTTATTGTGAATGTAGTTTTCTGAGATATTAATAAAACTGGAAAGCGAGGCGTAAACACCGTTGTATCCGCAACCGGCCAATCCACAATGCGTTATCGATATTATGTTGCTTTTGAAAATGTAAACAACGTCCCCCCTGCATTGCACTGTTTGCCCCGGCATTGTGCTGTGTCTTAAATTTAAATTCGTTATTTTAATATTTGTGCAATGACTTATGTGTAAAATAATTGCAGAGATATCGGTGCAAACAATATCCACTTTACCAATACCTTTTATGGTTACGTTTCGTTTATTTTTTAACTCGAGTTTGCTGTTAGTAACGTAGCTTCCGGTATGAATTAAAACTGTGTCGCCGCTTTGAACGTGTTTGAACACGTTATGTAAGTTTTTGTATTCTTTATTTTCCCCAACTTCTATAACGCGGGAAAATGCGTTGCTCATTGGAATTAATAAAAATATCAAAGCAATAAAAAAGTTTTTCATGTTGCCACCGGAAATTAAATTTACTACAGTAAAAATACTCAAATGCGTTATCGAATCAAAACGTAATAATGATAATTGGAAATTGTTTTCATTTTTTACAATAACTTACAGTTTCTTTTTTATAACTTATACTAATCATCATTTTTTTTACTTTTCCGTTTTTATTAGTTTATTTAAAAAAAAAATTAGATTATAATTTTGCCATGAAAAACCTTGTTCATGAACATGAAGTCCGGGTCAGGTATGAAGAAACGGATAAAATGGGCGTTGTGTACAGCGGAAAGTATTTCGTTTATTTTGAAGTTGGGCGCACAGAACTTTTACGCAGTTACGGTTATACTTACCGCGAGCTTGAAGAAACGGGAATCCTGCTTCCCGTTGTTGAAACATACTGCAGGCACAAAAAAAGCGCGTTTTATGACGATTTACTCGTTATCCGTTCTACTGCCGGGTTGAAGCGTTCGATAATGCGTTTTGATTATGAAATATCTAGAAAGGGTGAGGACGGTATAGTTTCATCAGGTTATACGGTACACGCTTTTATTAAAGCAGAAAACAAGGTTGTAAGCGCGCCTGAACATATTAAGGCGTTATTCGTTGATTAATAATTTTACTTTCGGGGAGGAAAAATGAAAAGAGTTAAAGCCGGTGTAAAAAGCCGTTACAGTGTACAAGCGGTTTATGAAATCTTAAAAGAGGCAGAGTACATTCCAAAATGGTCAAATTTTATTAAATCATTAACTCCGGTTGATGAAGAAACTTACGAAGTCAAATCATTGTACGATAGTTTTAAAATGAAATGGGTGTGTAATGACAACGAGAAAAAATGCACTATGATTTCGAATTTAGGGCAGGGCGAAAACGAGGTTTACTTTACCGTTGTATCGGAAAATGGCGAGACCTGGCTTTATCAGGACGTGCCTATTTTTTACGAGCAGATGAAGGAAAGCCATATTAAATCGAGCATCAAAAGCACGCTTAAAAACTTTTTGAAACTCGTTAACGCATAATTAACGCGTTATACCTTAGCAACGAAAAAAGCCGCGCAAAATATTTTCACGCGGATTCGTTTATTTTGAGTGCGTTATTGTTAGAATTTTAGGGCAACGTACATGGTTATTGATAAACCCAATGGGTATTCTATTTTTAATTGTATGAATATTGTTTTTTAAAGGCGGATTTGGGCTGAAACAAATTTTATTTTTATTTTAGCTCTCACCCGCGCATTAGCTGAAATAAAAAAGGGCTTAACCTTATTTTCGGATATTAATTATTACTTTGTTTATTTATTATGGTATTTATTTTCAATTTCTTTGACAACTTTTTCAAAAGGCCGTGTTTTATCATTAATGCGTTTTTCTGCTTCTTCAATATCGTGTTTTATACCTTCAGCGTCAATAGCTTCATCTAGAAGACGCAAATATTCTTGATAATCAATTACAGCGAAAATAGGAGTTCCTGATTTATCTTTTATTATTTGCGCTTTTTCAGTTGCCATAAAAATTATCCCTTTTCCCAATTTTATAAATATAATTTACATTATCCTTGATATTATAAAGAATTCTATATTGAACTTTATTAAAAGTAAACCTGCAAATAAATAAATTTTGAAATTTATACTAATAATACTTTAAATTTTATGCAACCGACACTTTAAAGTGTCGGTTG
>CAYUYT010000136.1:0-9405 GCA_964449345.1 uncultured Spirochaetia bacterium
ATTTGAAAGGTTTAAACTTCGAACATCACCGGGCATGGGTATTGTAATGCATTTATTAAAATTCTTGCTGATAACCTCATCCGGCAAACCTGATGTTTCACTTCCAAAAACGAAATAGTCTCCTTGTTTATAATTAACGTCATAATAATTAATTTTACCTTTAGTACTGGCAAAATATAACGTTTTATCACCACACCGGTTTATAAAATCTTCATAATTTTCATATAATTTTAAATTTACGTTCTTCCAGTAGTCAAGACCGGCTCGTTTCAAATATTTATTCTCAAGCTTAAACCCAAGGGGCTTTACAAGGTGCAAAACTGTATCAAGGCCAACGCATACTCTGCCAATGTTTCCCGTGTTATACGGTATGTCCGGATAAACTAATACTATATTAAACACAAAGTGCAATATATTATTTTAAACAAACCCTGTCAAGAACGTAAAATATAAAAAATAATTGACAAAAAATATTTAACTCCCTAGTATGGTTAAACATGAATTATAAAAAAGAATTTAAAAAAATACATAAATACATACAAAATGCATATTGTCCCGTTTTAGTTCCCCACGTTGATCCGGACCCGGATGCTTTGTGCGCTTGTAACGCTATAAGAGAGTATTTAAAAACAAAACGCAAAAAAAACTATTTAGGATTGCAAGCACCGCTTTTTAATAAATATTATTTCATCTTCGATGAAAACAGAGATTTCATTATTCAACCGGAGGATTTGGAAAAAGTAAAAAATGAAATCGACCTCGTTATTGCTCTTGATATCGGAGTTAGCGGAAGGGGCGGATGCTGGGTAAACGGTTTTGACAATATTCCCGTTGTAAATATTGACCACCACATAGACAACGACAATTTCGGAGATGTGAACATTGTTGATTCGGGATATTCCTCAACTTGCGAAATGGTTTATGAATTTTTTAAAGTTAACAATATCAACGTTTCAAAAAAAATGGCGGTTGATTTATACACGGGCATAGTTTACGATACGGGTTCTTTTAGATATTCTTCAACAACGAAGCAGACATTAAATTACGTAGCCGAAATGGTGGAACAATATGACTTCGATAAAAACGATATTTACGAAAAACTATTTGAAAATAAAAAAGTTCAGTCTCTTTGCCTGCAAACAAGGGTATTTGAATCCCTTGAACTTTTTAACAACGGCAAAATCGCGGTCACATGGCTTAATAAAAACGGATATAATAAATGCAACGCAAATGAAGACGACGCAATTGAACTCGTTAGAGTGGGAAGTTCGATTCAGGGAGTAGATTTTTCAATTTTTATTCATGAAAAAAAAGACAAGATTAAAGTTAGCTTGCGAAGTAAAAGCGATTTTAACGTTAATAAAATAGCACGGGAATACGGAGGAGGAGGACACGTTAAAGCAAGCGGATTTTCAATGCAGGGTACTGTGCATGAAGTAAAAAAACAAATTCTCGATGACTTAATTAACAAATACAAAAAATTTGAAAAAACTCAAGAAGCAAAATAGATATTAACGTCAAAATATCAAAACAATTTCCCCTAAGCACGAGAATGCTTATTCATTCTTAATGCAAATTATTAGTTAATAAACTTTTTATTATATTTTATTTTATCCGGTGTTAATTTATAATAAAGCAGAGAGGAAATGCTTATGAAAAAATTCTTTTATAAATATATATGGTTTTTAGCAATATTCATTTTATTAATAACAACAGACAATATTTTCCCTATAAATAAAAAAACGCTTTTTAACAAAATAAAACAAAAAAACAACGCATATTTGCCAAAAAGTTTTACGGCAATGGTTACGGGGCGGGCAGTAAGAAAAAGCGTTGCTAAAATCCCTAAAAAAAGCTATAAGGGCAACCCGTATGTTAAGTTTCTTTTTCACAAAAAATACGGTGAACGTATTATAGTTGAAAACGTTGAGGAAATTTACAAAGACCGGTTTGCCGTTTATTTAAATATGTATAAAGATTTTAAAATTTTCTTAAAACCGAAAAAAACGTATTCATCTTTTACAAATCGTTATGAGTGGAAAATAATAGGTCAGAACTCTGCAAACTATATTATCAGGATGCGTAAAAAAACAACGAGCAAGGGAAACTATTTTAAAATTTTTATTAACAAACGAACACTACAAATTACTCTTGTAATAAACTACAAAAACAACAGTCCGGCAGCACGGTATTATATTGTATATAAGCAAATAGGTTCTTATAGAGTTGTTTCCCGTTTACATTTCCGCGGGAACATTAACGGGAAATTTCACCGTATAACGTTTTATTTCAGGCGCGTTAAAATCAACGCAAATCTAAAAGAAAACGATTTTCTAAACTAAAAAACGTAATTCCTTTAAATTCAATTATTTGGCACAACTTGTCGATATTAATAAAGAGAAAAATTTAAATTTAAGGGAAACCCGGAGTAAGCATTAAACAATTTTCCCCTTCCCTTGAAATATTTATATAAAAATTCTATAATAAATTTTGTAAACATGAAGCAAGGTAAAAATAAATGGCAAGTAAGATTTCAACGGAAAACAAACTAAAATATCAGGAAGAGAGTAAGCAGCAGAAGGAAAAAATCAAAGAACGGCAAGCAATGATAAAAGATTACGATGCAAAAGCCAAGGAAAACGAAAAATTCACCAATTATTACTACATTGCAGCCGCAAACGAGTATTTAAACGTTGTAAATGACTATATAAACCTTAATTCTTTAAGTATGAATTTGATGAAATCCAAAAACGAAAGTTACTTAAACGATGCAAGGAAAAATTATTACAACGCCTTAATTGAGCTTGAAAAAGTCTTCAGTTCTTACATTGATACGGAATTAAAAGAAAACGAAGAAATATTAAATACGGTAAAAGAATTTAACCCTGAAAGAAAATTAAAATTAATACAAAAGCTTGGTTACTCACTAGAAATGCTTGAACAAAGTTACGGGGCGAACACGAAATGGAAATGGAGTTTCGTTGATATGGAATGCCGTTACATCACAATATTAAAAAATATGATTGACTGGAAAAAAGTCGGGGGAAACAATGACCCAAGAATGCCGTTTTATGAAGAGCAAGAAGTTTTATCAAAAATGGCAAAAGAACTAATGTTAAAAGCTGCTGAACGCGCAAGAGAAAAGTACGAACTATCCACTCACGAAGTTGAGGATATGAGAAAAGCAACGGGGTATTTAAACGCTCTTAGAAGAATATTTGCAGTATTCGGCGACAGCCAGCAAGCAGAAGAAATGAAGAAAAAAGCAAAAGCATGGCACAAAAAAATTGAAGCGGACATTAAGGCGAAAGACAGACAAAGCCGGGCAAAAGAAGTGGAAAATAAAAACAAAAAGAAAAAGAAATCAGGGCTCTTCGGATAAAATAACCCCTAATATCACATCTTTATTCACACACAAAAATTTTTTTAGTATAATTAAAAGTATATATTTTCTCTATTCGTTTTATATTAAGGATAAAAGATGAAAACCGTATTAAGAATTATATTCTTTTTAGCTATGCTTGCCATAACAATTTTCGGCTCAAGGTTTATCATCAACAAACTAGGACCGAAAAACTGGGAAGAAAGAATCGCTGATAATAAACTTTCAGCACAAAAAAGAATAGAATCAATAAAAAAAAATCTCGACAGAATATTAAAAATTCACAGAACGCATATTGCAGCTATCGACTCTTTAAGAAAAACGTATAAACAACTCGCGAAAGTTAGCAAAGACAGAATTAAAAATTTACGCGTTTTAGCTAAAACGCAAAATAAAATTGGCAACGAATATTTAAAAGCAAAATATATAAAACAAGCACTTAAATATTATAATCTTGCGCTTCAAATGTATGAGTTTGACGCAGAAGCATTGGTTAATAAAGGAATATGTTACTACAACCTTGGACTTTACCAAAACGACCCCACAGAACAATACAAAGATTTAATGCGAGCGGAAAAAATTTATAAAGAAGCATTGCACATTACAAAAAGGCATATAAGCGAAACGGATAAGCAATGGCAAATAAAAGCTTTATTATACTTATCACTTTTATACAGGACAATAAAAGAGAAACAAATTGACACGATAAATGCAAAATTAGGCGTTCAAAGCGCTAAAAGGGATTTTCTTGAACTTGCATTAAATTACGCAAAAAAGTTATTCATTATGGACCCGGAAAATATCAGAGGATTATTTCAAATAGCCGCGCTTTATTACATGAAAAACGAAATTGCAAAAGCAAAACAATATTACATGACAATAATTGCATCTAACCGTTCAACGGTATCGCAAAAAAATAAGGCAAAAACATTTGTAAACCGAATAGACAACGAGCTTAGAAATCCAGGGGTTAATAGATGAAAGAGTATCTAGTCGCGCTTAATTTAATTCCTAATATTGGTTTTAAAAGAACCAAAGCTTTATTAGACCATTTCGGAGGCAAATATGAAAACATATTCAAAGTACCGCCGAGGACAATTTCGGATATTTTAGGAATACGCAAAACTTTAGAATATACACCTGCGGAAATACTTAAAAAAGCAGAAGAAGAAATAAACAAGGCAAAAGAAAAAGATATACGGATAATAACTATTGAAGATAACGAATACCCTGAAATATTAACGCAAATCTATAGCCCGCCTATAGTGCTTTATGTAAAAGGCGATGTGAACGTATTAAATAAACCCTGCGTTTCAATAGTGGGGACGAGAACGCCGACCGACTTAGGAATAAAAAACGCAAAAGAACTTGCAAAAGAGTTGTCGCGTTATGACATAACAATTGTAAGCGGGTTCGCACGTGGAATTGATTCCGCAGCTCACGAAAGCACAATTCAAGCCGGAGGAAAAACCGCCGCGGTTTTAGGATGCGGGATAGATATTAACTATCCGGCAAGAAACGCCGAATTAAAAAAAAGCGTTATTGAAAACGGATGCATAATCACTGAATACGCTTTGGGAGTTTCCCCGAGAAAACAAAACTTCCCGCAGAGAAACAGAATAATTGCCGGTTTATCCCGCGCATGCGTTATGGTTGAAGGGGCTGTTGATTCGGGCGCTCTTATTACCTCAAACCTTGCCTTTGAAATGAACAGAAATGTTTTTGCTTTCCCGGGCCATATTGAAAACGACAAATACGGCGGTACAAATAAACTTATCAAAAAGAACGTTGCATCCCTGATAACGTGCCACAATGATTTAATTGACGAGCTTGGGGGAATTCTAAATTTAGAGCTTCGAAAAAAGAACACAAAAGAAAAATTAAGCGAAAATATAAAAAATCTATCTGATATTGAAAAAAAAATCTTGAAATCCCTTGACTATTTCAATGCAAAGCATATTGATTGTATAATAGAAGAAACTAAACTCGCTGTAAACATAGTTGGACAGGTGTTACTGTCCCTTGAATTAAAAGGACATGTAATGCAAAAACCGGGAAAGTTATTTATAAGGAGTTAAAATTGTGGCTGATAAAAAATCGCTCGTAATAGTAGAATCACCGGCTAAAGCCAAAACAATAAATAAATACCTTGGCAAAGATTATCACGTCGAGGCATCTATGGGGCATATTATCGACTTGCCAAAATCGCGTATTGCCGTTGATGTTGAAAACGGATATGAGCCGGATTATATTACCATAAGAGGCAAAGGCAAAATACTTGAGACATTAAGACGGTTCGCAAAAAAAAGCAAAGAAGTTCTTCTTGCAAGCGATGAGGACAGGGAAGGCGAAGCAATTGCTTATCATATTAAAAACGCAATTGAACAAAAAGTGCCGGATATAAAAATTAAACGCATTATTTTTAACGAAATAACGAAAAACGCTATTCAAGAGGCAATCAAACACCCCAAAGACATTGATATGCATAAAGTAAACGCTCAAAAAGCAAGGCGTGTTTTAGACCGGCTCGTTGGCTATAACATTTCCCCGCTATTATGGGAAAAAGTTAAAAAAGGGCTGTCTGCAGGACGTGTCCAATCCGTTGCATTGAAATTAATTTGTGAACGGGAAAAAGAAATTGAAAAATTCGTCCCAAAAGAATACTGGAGCGTTTTGGCATTATTTGAAAAAGATGAAAAAGAGTTTGAAGCAAAACTTGTAAAATATAAAGACACTAAAACAACCGGGCAAAGCTTGGATGATAAAAAACTCGTTGATGAAATACTTGAAAACTTAAAAAATGCTGATTTCAAAGTAGAAAAAATCGAGTCAAAGGATAAAAAGAAAAACCCGACTGCTCCATTTACAACGAGTAAAATGCAACAAGATGCGGCGAACCGTCTAAAATTCACCTCTGCAAAAACTATGCAAATCGCACAACAGCTTTATGAAGGCGTTGACATAGGTGCAGAAAGAATCGGTTTGATTACTTACATGAGAACGGACTCTGTTAGAATCAACCAAGGTTCTTTGAATGAAGTAAAAGAGTTTGTTACGGAAAGCTACGGGGATAAATACATACCCGAAAAACCAAATTTTTATAAAAATAAAAAGAATTCGCAGGATGCTCACGAAGCAATCAGACCGACATCCGTTTATAGAATTCCAAAAGAAATAAAAAAATATTTAACTAACGACCAATATAAACTTTATAACCTAATCTGGACGAAATTCGTGGCAAGCCAGATGAGCCATGCTGTTATGACTCAATCATCAATAGACATTGAAGGAAATGGAGGCGTTTTCCGTATCACCTCAACCAAAGTTAAATTCGACGGTTTTTTAAAAGTTTATAAAATGATTAAAGAAAACGAAAATGAAGAAGGAACAACGAAAAAACTGCCTAACCTAAAAGAGGGTGATAAGGTTAATTTAAAAGAATTATATCCCAAACAGCATTTCACTGAACCGCCGCCGCGGTTTACTGACGCATCAATAGTTAAACGCCTTGAAGAATCCGGTATTGGCAGACCATCAACTTATGCTCCTACAATTAATACTTTAATTAAGCGTTATTATACCATACGCGAAAAACGGCAGCTTGTCCCCACTTTTTTGGGAAATCTCGTTAACGATATAGTTTCACAGTGTTTTCCTGATATTGTAAACGAAGATTTTACCGCAAAAATGGAAGAACAACTCGATAATGTTGAGGAAGAAAAAACAGACTGGAATAAAATAGTAAAAGATTTTTATCCTGATTTTTTAACAACCATAGAAGAAGCCCACGAAAAAGTGGAAAGCTTTAAGGGAGCGCTTGACGAAGAAACCGACATTGTTTGTGAGAAATGCGGAAAGCCAATGGTTAAACGTCTCGGGAAGTTTGGTTTTTTTCTTGCTTGTACAGGATTTCCCGAATGCCGTAACTCAAAGCCAATCCCGCTTGGCAAATGCCCCGAGAAAGGGTGCGAAGGGGACGTGGTTATGAAAAGAGGGCGCAAAGGCAAAGGTAGGGCTTTTTACGCGTGCACAATGTACCCTGATTGCGAGTTCACAACTTATTATAAACCTGTTGAAAAACCTTGCCCGAAATGCGGTAAAGCGCTTTTCATTAAACGAGAAAAGGGACAAGGTTATTTTAATATTTGCTTAAATGAAGAATGCGGCTACAGTGAAGAGACAGAATAGCCGATAAGCCGTATATGGCAGAAAAAAACAAACAAAACGCATTCGAAGCTTCAAGCGAAATAAAAAAAGCAAACGCGTTGCTTGACGGGTTTCTTGATTATATATACAAGCAAAGAAATTTCAGCGAGCATACTATATCAAACTACAGACGCGATTTGGAGAAATATTTTTCTTTTGCATTTACCGAACAAATTAACATATTAAATGCGGACAGAAAATTTATTAGAAATTTCATAATAACGGAATCCAAACAGGGATATAAAAATACTACGGTATCCCGGCGGTTATCTTCAATAAAATCGTTTTATAAATATTTGTTAAAAAGGGATGTAATAAAAAATAATCCTGCAAAACTCGTTAACTCTCCCAAAAAAGAAAAAAAGCTACCTTCATTTTTATATTTTGAAGAAATTGAAAAACTATTAATTCACCCGATGGCCCAAGAAGATTGTATTTATTCCAAAATTTATTATAATACATTCAAAACGGATAAAAATCTTTTTAATTTTTTAAAATCCCGCGACAGAATGATTTTTTATTTCTTATATTCAACCGGTGTGCGCGTTGCCGAACTCGTTGGCTTTAATTTAAACCAGATAAATTTTCATCAGGGTACATCCAAAGTAATGGGTAAAGGTAAAAAAGAAAGGACCGTGTTTTTTACGGAAAACGTTCTAGGGCTTATTAAAATTTATCTAAAGCGCAGGGAAATGTTTGCCAAACAAGGCGAAAAAGCTTTATTCCTAAATAAATCCGGCGAACGTTTATCCCAACGCAGTATTCAGTATATCGTAAAGAACGCAATAGAGCAAACGGGAATAATGAAAAACGTAACCCCGCACACTTTCCGGCATACATTTGCAACGCATTTAATGGACAACGGCGCTGATATTAGAAGCGTCGGGGAAATGTTAGGCCACTCATCAATATCTACAACGCAGATATATTCACATGTAACAAAAGACAAATTACAAAAAGTTTACCGAAATTTTCACCCTCACGCTTAATTTTTTTTACCAAAACAAGCTTGCGTGATAGGAATGCAAATTTAAAAATTGGTAAAATCAAATTTTTATAAACAACTATAAAAAACGCAAAATATTTTTGATAAATATATATTTTGAAACTCCCGTTTTTAAAAAAAGTTTTTATTAATCTTAGAGTATATAAACAACGAAAAAAATCATCCCTATACTTTGTTTACTAAAAACAGAGATAATTTTTTTTTGCCCTAACTTTTTTATAGCTGAAGTAAAAATGCGCTAAGGATTAGTAATTTGAAAATAAAATATATCGCGTAAGTAAAAAATATAAGGAAATTCACGTTAATAATTTAACTAAACGGCTCATTATTTATATTATATAGATATGAAAAACAATAACAAATTTAAATCTACAACTATTTTATGCGTAAGAAAGAACAATCAGGTTGCCATGGGTGGAGACGGACAAGTTACTTTAGGCGAAACCGTTGTAAAAGGCGGGGCTAAAAAAGTTAGACCCATGATGTCAGGAAAAATACTTTCGGGATTTGCCGGTAGCGCGGCTGATGCTTTCACCTTATTCGAACGCTTTGAAGGAAAATTAAACGAGTATAACGGAGATTTAAGCAGAGCATGCGTTGAACTTGCTAAAGATTGGCGCACGGACAGAATGCTTAGAAGATTGGAAGCGATGTTAATCGTGGCAGACAAAGATAAAACCTTTCTCGTTTCCGGCACAGGAGACGTTATCGAACCTGACGAAGGCGTAATTGCTATCGGTTCAGGAGGTAGTTATGCTTATGCCGCGGCTAAAGCTCTAAATGAAAATACGGATATAAGCGCAAAGGAAAT
>CAYUYT010000137.1:0-3545 GCA_964449345.1 uncultured Spirochaetia bacterium
AAAACAATATTTTTTAAAATTTAAGCATAATGATTATATTTTATACGGATTCAGGCTAAATTAAAGCATAAAATAATTTTACACTAAATCAAACTAATTTTCAATAAAAATTTTACATTTTTAACATAAACATCAAATATAATTAAATTTTTTAATACCTAAATTACTGATTATCGCAAAGAATGGGGAATTTCCTGATGGCATTTTTCCATCAGTTCCTTATTACGAAAAAGTTCTTCACAAGGGCCTATGCCTTGAATTTTTCCGTCATAGAGTAAAATAGCGTGTGAACAAGTTTCTAAAACGAATTCAAGGTCATGGGAAGAAATTAGTCTGGTTTGATTTAACGTATTGAGAAAATTTATTAAAAACCTACGATATTTAGAATCAAGGCCGGAGGTCGGCTCATCTAAAAGGAGTATCGCAGGGTTCATAACAATAACGCACAGCAAACTTATAACTCGTTTTTCCCCGCCAGATAAATGCTGCGGCGGACGGCTTATTAATTCTAACATATCCGCATTTGAAAGCGCGGATTTAACTTTTTTGTCTATTTCACGTTTATTCATACCCAAATTATGCAAACCGAAAGCTATATCGTCATAAACCGTTGGCGAAAATAGTTGATCATCGGGGTTTTGAAACACGAACCCCGTATTAGCGTTAAATCTCCCATATTTAACGGGTTTATTAGCTACGCTTATTTGCCCACGGGATTGTTTTAATATTCCGGCAATGAGATAAAAAAGTGTTGTTTTCCCAGAACCGTTAGGTCCTACAATTCCTGCGCTTTGATTTTTATTAACGCATAGATTTAAATCATTAAATATTTCGCCCGATTCTTTATAAGCAAAGCTAAGGTTTTGTATTTTAATATCAACTTGACTCATAGTAAATACTCCGGCAAAAGTATTCCTGCACCCATTAATAAAAAAACACCCGCTTTAATATAATCTTTAATCCCGGACTTAAAAGGAAAGTGTAAATATTCATTGCTTTCATAACCGCGCAATATCATTGCATAGTAAATTCTGATTGTTTGTTCATAACTCCTTACCAGTAAAGAAACTATAAAAGAGCTATAAGAAACGAAAAGTTTTTTTGTATACGGTTTAACCCCTCCCCTAAGTCGCAAAGCCATTTTCATTTTAGCCGCGTTATTTTTATACATATTTATATAACGATGAGTAAAAAGTATTATCATAACAATAACATCGGGAATTTTCATATTTCTCATTGCCCGCATGGTTTTATCAAAAGGTGAAGTGGCAAATATTAGAATACCGGCAACCACTATAGAATATCCTCTTAAAATAATTATTACGGCAAAGTTTAAACCCTGTTTGTAAACATAAAAATTATTGAAAACGCGGTACTTTTGACCGCTTCCCCATAAAGGTAAAACAACGAGAACAAATATAAAAAAATACGAAGGTGATTTAAGTTTATTCATTATGTAAGCAAGGGGAAGGCGGCTTGTTAAAGCTAAAAAAAAATTCAGTACAAGCACACCGGTTAAAACGGGAATTTTTTTTGATAACGATATGCAAATTATATAAATAAAAAGAGAAAAAATTTTTACTCTGTTGTCCCAAGCGTGTATAAATGAATTTCTGTTTGCGTATTTATCGAATTCAACATGCATTTATTTTTGGCGTTGTTTCTCCTGTGAACCAAAATCAAGGAATACTGGAAAATTTTTATATAATATACCTACAATGAAAAACGTTATTGTTCCTTCAATAACCGCAGTAATTAATGCGCCAATAAAAAAAACAACCACTATGGAATAAAAATTTTCAGATGTAAAATATAATTCAGCAGCAACGAATAATGAAGAAAGAATAATAGCAAAAAAAGAAAAAGCAAATGCTGAAAAACTTATCACCTTACCGCTTTTATAAAACCGTTTTTTAACCCTGTCGAATAAAAAATATACTAAAAGAGCAGGCATTCCGAGATTAAAGGCATTAATGCCTAAAGCCAAAATACCGCCGTGCTGAAACATTAAAGCTTGAAACAACAACCCAATCATAATTGCAGCGAAACTATAACGTCCTAAGACAATACCCACAAGACCGCTTAAAATAAGGTGAACTGAAGTAGGCGGAACGGGAATATGAATTAAAGATGAAACAAAAAAAACTGCGGTAAATAACGATATTTTGGGAATTTCCTCTTTATCTACGCTTTTTGTTGAAAGGAATAAGGTTAATCCTGAAATAACCCAGCCGCTTGCTGTAATTTCTATTGGCAAAACTCCATCGGAAATATGCATTAATTGTCCTTATTCTTCAATCGGATACTTTTAAAATATAAAGCAGTACCCACAAAACCCCATAAAACGCAAAAAGCAATGATAATTTTTTGCAAAAAAGACAAACTGCCTTTACTGCTTCGCAAAAGCATATTTTCGCTAACTTTTAGATTAACGCGTTTAACATGACCACCGGCTTGTTTGGCCATTATTATCCATTCACCTTTTTTTTCAGGGGAAAATTCAACACGCCCGGAATTATCCGTAGTTTTTTTGAAAGCATACTTATTATAATTTCCCGGAGCAAAAAAAAGCACAGTAGCATTTTTCATGGGCTCTCCACCCTCATAAGTAAAAGTAATACTTAACTTGCTTTTTTGCGTTAAGGAATAGTTTATACCGTGAGTATAAACTATTCCCGCTATAATAAATATTAGTGTTGATATTAAAAAAAACTTTTTAAGCACTAAATATTCCTTAACTTAGAGCTTGGTTGTAGAATTAACAACACTTGCATGCCCCTCGCCTGAATGACCTAAACCATGCAAAGATTTAATTAATTTTTTGAAATCATCTTTATCCGTTTCTTTAGATAACTTATCTTGTCCTACAACAACTTTTCCGTTTTCAGCAAACTTTTCAAAATATTTAAAACCTACCGCACCTTTATTTATATGCGTATCCGCAGCAGCGTTTTTGTCTCCGAAAACGTGATCCCAGTGAAAAGTCATCTCAACCTCGCCTGTTTCGCCTTTTTTGACAATGCCTTTAACCTTATCACCGGAATAACCTTCTTTTGCATTCCACGTTATTTCTTCATTAAATTTAATAACAAAATCAATTTTTTTGTCCCCTTTTTCAGCTGTGCCGATTAAAACCATAGAAGCGCCATTATATTCACCCGAATCAAGGCGTTTTACGCTCCATGTTAAACTACGATATTCCGTAGCAGGAACTTTTTCAACAGAGCCTATTTTAACAGTCGCATCTTTAGATGATTTAAAATCAACTAAATGAGTTCCCGGTAAAGAAACAGTTTTGCTTCCGTCTTTTGCTTCAACTTTGATATCCGTTATATTTACCAAAACTTTACTAAAAGATATTTTCCAGCCGAATTTATCCGTAAACCCGTCAGCAACGAACCCTTCGCCGTTTGCAACAAAAGCTAAATTTCCAGTTTCTTTTTTAGCCCCGGAACAGGAAATTAGAAAAACGAGAACCAATATTTTTGAAAAAATCAATATTTTTTTCATTGTTTTAACTCCAATCAATAAGAAATCAATAATAT
>CAYUYT010000137.1:3555-9398 GCA_964449345.1 uncultured Spirochaetia bacterium
AAAGCCATTATTGAAAGATTATTGATTAAAAAAAGACGTTCTTTTTATCTTTAGCAACAAACAAGTTGAAATTTAGATAAAACTGAATTAAAATTTTTTAAACGTAAAAATTAATTTGTTTAAAGTTACTGATTTAAAACGGGTTATTAAATTTACGTGTTTAGAACAATAAATATGTATATTTTAATAATTAATTAAAAAAAGCTAGAAAAAATGCGGTGTTTGAATTTATAATTAATTATAGATAGCTTTATATTAAGGAAAAAAGTTTATGAAAACACAAAAAGCAATTATTGCAATTATTTTAAACTTGATGTTCATTAATTTAATTTATTCTGCTGAAAAAAAACACACAGGCACTAAACACGGTGAAAAAGGCAAATCTACAATAAACAAACTAAGGGTAAAAGCACCGGATAAGAAAAAGCAAGAATCAAATTCAGGGCAAACACAAAAACAACGCGTTTTAAATAAAATAAAATCAACGAACAATGAGCTTAACAAAGCGTTAAAAAAAACAATTAATTCTAAAATCCGCTCTTTAATTGCCGATGCAAGACGCTTTATCCGTTTAGCGGCAATGCATTATCGAAAAGACAGATTTGACAATGCGGATAAACTGTGCAGCAAAGCAGACGAAAAACTCAAAGAAATCAATAAGATTCATGAAAAATACTATAAAATTATTTTTAGCTACCGCAAAAAACTTAAACAAGCCCAACGCAAACATTCTGTTCTGCATAGACAAAGCCTTCAGGGTGATGCGGGAAGCCAGGTTTACAAAGCCGGCAAATTAATAGATTATTCACAGCGTTTTGCGGGAAAAGAAATTTATAATAAGGCAGATAAATACATTGAACGCGCTTTAACACTATTAGAAAAAGCAGAAAGTAAAAATAGCGAACAAAAAAACGAACAAAAAAATCAAAGAAAACTCGCAGTAAAAGCAAACGGGCTCTCAAATAAAGCCAAAAGTTTATTATGGAAAATGAAAAGCGTTATAGTACCCGGTCCAATCCGAAGGGATTATTATAAAGCCCATGGGCATTATTTACGTGGCAATCATTTTTCAAATACTCATAAATATGCAAAAAGTATAGAAGAGTTTGAAACGGCAATAAAATTACTTGCAGCCATACCTGAAAAGTTGCAAAGCCAAGGCAAGTTAAAAGCCAAAGCAAGTGCCGCGCTTAGAAAAGCAAAAAGAAAATATGACCTCGCTCAAAACAAACGCCTCGTTGACGACACGCTTGCGAATTTTGTTAAAGCAAAAAAACTTTTACAGCGGGCACGAAGTTTTTACAACCAATCCCGTTTCGAGCAAGCGGAAAAAAATGCGAATAAGGCATACGAAATTTTAAAACAATTATAATTCCCTGTTTTAAATTCAAATACACGGTGTTATAATTTATAGTGAAATGTATGTTTATTTTGATGCGTAATATAAATAAAAAGGTAAAATTGTGTATAAAAGAAATTCTATTATATTATTTCTACTTTTAACCCTAATCATTAACCCGGCTTACTCTACACCGAAAAAAAGCGCAAAACTTAGAACAGAAAACCGCAAAGCCAAAACGGATTCTGCACGTATAAAAAATATCGATAAAATGATAAGCAAATTTGAATCAGGTTTTTTAAAGTTTACAAATTACGTAAAAAAAATGTTTAAAAAGCACGGAGACAGGTTTAACGCAAAAACTTTACAGGCGCTGGATGAGGTTTTAGATTTCTTTATCAATAATATGAAAAACAACAAGATTAAAAATCACGCAAAATACGTTCTAAAAAGAAAAGCCGGTGGAGGCAAACCGCCTTTTTACCGATTTAACAATAACGCGTTGTTTCGGTATGATATACTCCCCAAAGTTTACAGGAGTTCCGCAGTATCTGCATTTAATATGCGCAAACGCGTTTTATATATAAACCCAACGTATTCTCCTGAAAGTAAATTTGATAATATTGTAGCTTTTCACGAACTTGTTCACGCTTTGCAGGACACTACACTTAGAAAACATTTAAAAAAAATGGGCGCAAAAGGTAAAAAATATCTTAAACAATACCTTGCAACATTACATCCGAAGTCCCTAAAAGACCCTGATTTAGAACCCGTTGCTTTTGCAATGGAAATCGAGCTTATGAATTTTCTTCTTAATGACGGTATTAGAAAGCTCGTTAAAACGGGAAGTTTAATACAGTCTTTAGAAATTGCAAAAATATTAAAAGTTAATACCCGTTATAAACTAAGCGCACTTAGGTTTGTTAAAGAATACTCGTTAGCATATTTTCATCATAATTGTAACATTTACTCATACACCCGCTTTTATCGAGCATTGATTTTATACGATTATATGAAAATGGGGTATAAATTTTATAAATCGGATAATAAATTTATAAAACCAACGCCTAAAATTTCAAGACGTTTTAAACGAAATATGCCGAGACACAGAAGACCGCCGCGTTACAGAAAACGCCATCCTAATAGAGTACCTTACAGACAATTTAACACCCCGCCGGCATATAGACGCAGGCAGAACAATAATCAAAATAGAAGGTTGCGCAGGGAAGGTAATAACAACTATTCAAACAATCAAAATTACAGAAATGCAAATCCGCAGAATAACGGAAATTCCGGTCAAAGTAATAATTCGGGAAATAATTTAAAAGATAAAGCGGGAAATATTGATATAAATTAATCTCCCCTCCTTTGATTCTTAGAAAAAAAATTTTCGTAAGGAACACAGATATGCATACCCTACCGACATTTATCTTTATCATTTTTTCAAGATATATTCTATAGTTTAAAGCAAAAGGGTATAATATTGAAACGAGTTAAACTTTATGCAAAAAAATCTACGTTTGCAGATTGCCCCGAGTTTTTTTGTTCGGCTAATTTTTTATGGTCAGCGTAGCTTTTAGTGTGCATCAATTCGTTGCCCACTAGCGTGCCTGTACTTGAAAAATCAGGACCTTTTGCACGTTTGATTAGGGCTTCCTGAAACATATAATTTGCAGAAATAGCTGCGCTAATGTCTTTTGCAGATGGCTCGGCGACTCCCATTGCGGATTGTTTCAAAGCCATTGCTTTTCTCATAGCGTCTTCAGGTGTAGTTGCCCTTCCCGTTGTTACGGTAACGCTTCCACCGATTGCATAAGCTTTTCCGTCCGGCCCTATTGCATATTGATATTTAGGTGCTCCCACCGCAATTATTTCGGGATTGCGTATATGCGATGCCTCATGCTGCCTAACATCTTTATCCCTTTGCTTTAATGCGTTAACGCGTTGCAATTCTTTTTCATTAAGACCTTGTTTTTGCTCTTCTTTTAATACAAGGGCATAATTATTAGGAAGTTTTGCTAAAATAATGCCGTGGCTTGAATTAATCATGTAAACTCCTTTCTTCGATTATCGGAGTAACACTAGCTGTAATTTTAATTAAAAGTAAATATTTTCCTAAATAAATTTTAGCTTATCCCTTAAAAATTGTCAAGCAAAAGCAAAGAAAAAGACAAAGACAAAGTTTCAAATTAATTGAAAATTCAATTTATTAAAAATCAAAACAAAAATATACTTTTACAGAGGCGACAATGGCCATTGTCCCTTCTATATTCTGTTTTCACTTCAAATGCTAACATAATTAAACCCTCAAACTTAATCTCACCCGTTGATTTTACGAATTTATCTTGCTAAAACGAAAAAAATTAGCGCTGACACATAGGGTTAGCGTATTTCTTTCAATAGTGTCTTTCCTGCTAAAAGAAATTTCATTTTTATTTTAGCCATCCCCCAAGACGAGCTGAAATAAAAATGAAATATTAAAATCTGAACTACATATTCAAATAATATTTTCGTTTTTTATAGGTGTTCGCAAAAATCAAATTTTTATCTTTATGCTCCCTGAGTTTTTAAAGGTTCATTAAATTTCACAAAAAATATTGCAAACACAAATAATAACATAAACTATTGGGACAAAATAAATTTAATAAAGAAAAATATAAATATTTTTTTTACGTTATTGACATTTTCAATATAAAATTTTATAAAGTTCATATGTAAGCATAATTTTATTATAGAGGGATGTAATGAGTAACGAATTAAAGTATGAAGTTTCTAAAAGTAAACTTGATAAACTGTCCGAACGGTTATACTATGATTTAAATTATTTTAAAATAATTAATAAACTCGGCGTATTTCCGTTTGTATTAAAATCTTTTCAAAAACATTTAAAAGAACAAATAGAGGATTTTCTCGCTAGCGGTGATAATGCCGACGAACACAAAAATATATTAAAAAATAAAGTTAAAGAGTTCTCGGGCAAGGGTATTTTTCTTGAAAACAAAATTGCTTTTGCAAAATACGTTTTTACATTCAAACTAAGTGATTTAATCGTTGTTTATGTAATTAAATCTGATGATATTTTATCAGAAAAACCCCCTTTTGATGTTTACAAATTTAATTCTGTAAATTTTTTATCAAGGTTTTTGCAAAACGATTTAAAGGCAAACGAAGCCATAATCTATACATATAATTTTTCCACTTCCGATATTGACAGTATTAAAGCAAAATTAAACAACCCTTCTTATACAATCTTCAACAAAAAAATGAGCATGGAATTATCAGCCGGCGGTGTAATTTCTTTCGATGATTTTTAGTTTCCTTGCTTTAAAAAGGCCAGATAACGGGAATCATTGCCGTTGCTATTATCCACAGGATAACATTAAGGAGCGCCCCTACTTTAGTATAGTCAGTAAATTTAAAATGTCCGGGACCGTAAATCAATGTATTAGTTTGATACCCCATAGGCGTTAAAAAAGAAAGGGATGCGGCAAAAGTGATTGCCATTAAAAAGGGACGGGGGCTTACTCCCATATCCATTGCCGCTTTAATCGCAATCGGAACAAACAACGCTGCCGTTGCCTGATTAGATATTACTGATGTCAGCAACATTGTTATAAGAAAAAAACCAGATAACATAACAGTTGGTCCAAAATCACCGGCAAAATGAATTAAAAAATCGCTTAATTTTTTCGCTGCCCCGGTTTTATCCATTGCAACCCCCAACGGAATTATGCCTGCCAAAAGAAAAATAACTTTCCAGTTTATTGCTTGATAAATTTCTTCAGATTTTAGACATCCCGTAATAACGAGAAGAACCACACCGGCTGAAGCAGATGCAACAATAGGCAGAACGTTAAATGCTGCTGTTAAAACAATAGCAGCTAAAATTAACAATGCAAAGCCCTGTTTTTTTTCCCTGTATCTTTCAATGTCTGTATCCGTTGTAACGACAAAACTTCGGTCACTTTTCAAATTATCAATCTGATCATAACGCAAAGAAATTAATAATGTATCACCACCGTATAAATTAACTTGACCGAGTTCATTATGCCTAATTTTACCACGTGAACGGATCCCAAGAACAATTGCACCGTATTTGTCATAAAGATTAATATTTTTAAGTTTTTCGTTGGTATAAGAAGAATCCGGCGCTATCACCGCTTCAATTAAAGTAAAGTTTTCCTCTTCCAAATGAATATCCCGCCATTTTTTCGCGGGTTGGATTTGTATACCGGGATTGCGTAATAGTTTGCTGATTTCTGCGGGGCTTGCGGCAATTCTAAAAACATCATTTTTATGTATTCTCGTTCTTTCGTTATTTACAGTTAAAACCTGTTTACCCCGAAACACACGGACAACTTCTATATCTAAACCCCACAGGTCAAGAATATCTTGAACCGTGCTACCAAAATGGACGAAATTTTCCGTTAACTTTATATCAGTTAAATATTTCTCCATTTCATAACTTTTGGTTAAATCTTCTTTTTTTCTGCGTGCAGGAATT
>CAYUYT010000138.1:0-9387 GCA_964449345.1 uncultured Spirochaetia bacterium
CAGCTTAACTTTAAAAATAACCGCGCTGAAAATGATGATTTGTTAGGTGATACCTATGAATTTTTAATGCGCAAATTTGCAACGGAATCAGGCAAAAGCAAAGGCCAGTTTTATACTCCATCGGAAGTTTCCAGAGTAATGGCTAAAGTTATTGGAATTGAGAATGCGTCCAGCCCATCACAAACTTTATATGACCCTACTTGCGGCAGCGGTTCACTTTTAATAAAAGCAGCGGATGAAACGGATATAAAAATAACGATTTATGGACAAGAGATTGATGTAACCACAAAAGCCCTTGCTTCTATGAACATGATTTTGCACGGGAAAGCTACAGCGGAAATCGAAAAAGGGAACACTCTTGCCGAACCGCTATTTCTGGATGAATATGGAAACCTGAAACGCCATGATTTTTGTGTTGCAAATCCCCCTTTTTCATATAAAGCATGGAGAAGCGGGTTTAGCCCGGAAAATGACGAATACCGGCGCTTTGAGTTTGGAATACCTCCTGCAAAGAACGGCGATTATGCGTTTTTATTGCATTTTATATCTTCAATGAAAAGCACGGGTAAAGGCGCAATCATTTTGCCCCACGGTGTTTTATTCCGCGGCAATGTGGAAGGGGAAATCAGGCAGCGTATTATAAGAAAGGGTTTTATTAAAGGCATTATCGGATTGCCGGCAAACCTTTTTTACGGGACGGGAATTCCTGCATGCATTATCGTTCTTGACAAAGAAAACGCTCAAAGCCGCAAAGGCGTTTTCATGATTGATGCCAGCAAAGGTTACTTTAAAGACGGGAACAAAAACCGTCTGAGATATCAGGATATTCACAGAATTGTTGACGTTTTTAATAACCAAACGGAAATTGACAAATACTCCCGCATGGTTTCTTTTGAGGATATTGAACAGAACGGTTACAACCTGAACATACCGCGTTACATTGATTCAAGCGAAGAAGAAGACCTTCAGGATATTGAAGCGCATTTAAAAGGCGGCATTCCTGATTCAGATATTGCGGGGCTTAATAAATATTGGCAAGTTTACCCGGATATGAAAAACGCGTTGTTTAAAAAAGCTAAAAGACAGGGATACAGCGAACTTATTCCCGGTAAGGATAAAATACAAAACGTAATATTTGAACACCCTGAGTTTAAAAAATACGCTGAAGTTGTTAACGGGCATTATGAATACTGGAAAGGCAACAATAAACCTAGAATGCTTGATTTAAAACAAGGCGTTATACCTAAACACGTTATACATATAATCTCAGAGGACATTTTAAAAACTTTTAAAGACGTTGATTTGATTGACAATTACGATGTTTATCAACATTTGATGACGTACTGGGCTGAAGTGATGCAGGATGACGTTTACATAATTGCGGAAGACGGCTGGAAAGCGGAAATATACACCGAAGGTGAAGGTAAGAAAAAAGAGTATAAATGCGACCTTTTGCCTAAACGTATAATAACGGGTTATTATTTTTCTGATGACAAAAAAAAAATTGATGAACTGGAAGCAAAACTTGATTCGGTTTCACAGGAAATGCAGGAACTCATTGAAGAAAATTCAGGCGATGAAGGGATTTTAAATGAAGTAATCAATGACAAAGGCAATATAACAAAAGGTGTATTACAAAAACGCATTAAGCACCTTGAAAAAACGCATGAAGACGATGAAGAGCTTGAGGTTCTTAAAAAGTACGAAGAATTAACAGAGAACGAAAAGCAGGTTAAAAAACAAGTAAAGCAAGCTGAACAAAAACTCGATAACAACGTGTTAAGTATGTACGCTGAATTGATACCGGATAAAGTAAAAGAGCTCGTTGTTGATCATAAATGGCTACCTGCAATTTATGAATCCATAGACAACGAGATGCAGAGAATATCGCGCAATTTAACACAGAGAATAAAAGAACTTGCAGACCGGTACAGTGACACATTGCCTGTTCTTGAAGATAAAGTGGAAGAATTGACGGCTAAGGTTGATAAGCACCTTGAAAAAATGGGGTTTTCATGGTAGTAGGTATTATAAACGTAAAATACAAGTTATATTTTACCCTGAGGAAACCATGAATTTTAAAGATTTTAAAGCCGGTAAATATATAAACCAATATCAATATAAAAGTTTCAGCCCAAATAAAATAAATTGCGAATGGGTATGGCAAGATGCCAGTATCAACGTAATGCTTGAAAAGGCAACGAGGAAATTAGGCAATTTAGACGCTTTTTCTTTAAGCGTGCCCGATATTGACCTATTTATTAAAATGCACATCTTAAAAGAAGCTAATTCATCAAGCCGGATTGAGGGAACGAAAACGGAAATCGATGAAGCTTTAATGCATAAAGAAGACATTGACCCTGAAAAACGAGATGATTGGCAGGAAGTCCAAAATTATGTAACTGCAATAAATTATTCCATTGAACGCCTTGAAACACTGCCTTTATCAAGCAGATTATTGCGGGAAACGCATAAAATTTTAATGGACAGTGCCAGAGGTAAAAACAAACAACCCGGTGAATTTAGAAAAAGCCAAAACTGGATTGGCGGTTCAAGCCCGTCCGATGCAATGTTTGTACCTCCAAGCCACGAAGAAATATACGAATTAATGAGTGATTTTGATAATTTCCTGCATAATGATAAAATAAATGTTCCGCATTTAATAAAAGCGGCAATAGCGCATTATCAATTTGAAACTATACACCCTTTTTTAGACGGCAACGGCAGAATAGGCAGGTTATTAATAACGCTTTATCTGGTTAATTTCGGGCAACTAAAAAAACCGTCTTTATATTTATCCGACTTTTTTGAGAAAAACCGTCCGGCTTATTACGATGCCCTATCCGTTGTACGAGCATCGAATAATATTACACATTGGATTAAGTTTTTTTTAAACGCGGTAACGCATACATCTGAAAAAGGAATTGAAACCTTTCAAAGCATTCTGCAATTGAAAGATAAAATTGATAGTAAAATATTAACAATGAACAAAAAAGCGCCTAATGCTAAGAAATTAATGGAATTTTTATATAAAAAACCCGTTGTAACGGCAAACGATGTATCGGGGGCATTAGAAATAACGCCTAAATCAGCATACAGTATTATTAACGATTTTGAAGATTTGGATATTCTTATAGAGGCAACGGGATTTCAAAGAAACCGTATTTTCATGTTCAAGCATTACCTTGACTTGTTTTAATACGGTGTAAAGTAAAATAATAATTTCCTTATTTTACTTTAAAGCGTTAAAGTAAAATAAGGATTAGTATATTGTAATTTAAGCGCGTAAAGTAAAATAAGACGTGCAAATATTTAAAACGTTACAAACAAACGGAGCAAACAATGCCGGAAATTAAAAAGGGCTATAAACAAACAGACGTGGGCGTTATCCCGGAAGATTGGGAAGTTAAAACGTTGGGGGATATAGCTGATGTAAGAAAAGGCGCAATGATTACTTCTAGGGATATAATATATGGAAATATTCCTGTTATTGCAGGTGGTATTAAACCAGCTAATTATCATAAACAATCAAATCGAAAAGCAAGATGTATTACAGTTAGCGCTTCCGGAGCAAATGCAGGATATGTAGCATATCATAATTATCCAATATTTGCATCAGTGTACTACAATAGAATGTTCAAGTTTAAATAGTATTAAATATGTTTACTATTTTTTATCCAATAAACAAATAGATATTTATAAAATGCAAACTGGTGGAGCACAACCTCATATTTATCCAACTCAGATTAGTGAAATAAATATTTTATCACCAAGTTACAAAGAACAGAAAGCCATAGCACAAGTGTTGTCTGATGTGAACGACCTTATCCGCAGTTTGGATGCGTTGATTGAAAAAAAGAAGAACGTGAAACTCGGTGCCATGCAGGAATTGTTAACGGGTAAACGCCGGCTGCCCGGGTTTAAGGAAAAACACGTTGGGTATAAGCAGACAGACGTGGGCGTTATCCCGCAAGACTGGGAAGTTAAGACGTTGGGGGAGATTGCTGATGTTTTTAGAGGGGCTTCCCCTAGACCTATAGAAAATCCAATTTGGTTTGATGATAATTCGCATGTCGGATGGGTTAGAATATCTGATGTTACAAAATCTATGAAATATTTATTTGAAACACAGCAAAACCTTTCCAAAGAGGGTATAAATCAAAGCCGCTTTGTTAAGAAAGATAGCTTAATAATGAGTATCTGTGCAACTGTAGGACGTCCTATCATTACAAAGAAAACAGTTTGTATTCATGATGGCTTTGTAGTTTTTGATAGACCAAAAGGTAAAATAGAATATTTATATTACTATTTGAGCCATGTTGAAAATAGATGGTCAAATGAAGGTCAAACTGGTTCACAAATGAATTTAAACACTGGAATTATTCAAAACCTCAAGTTTGCTTATCCGCCCCTTGCCGAACAGAAAGCCATAGCACAAGTGTTGTCGGATATGGATGCGGAGATTTCGATGCTTGAAGAAAAGCGGGATAAGTATAAACGCGTTAAGCTTGGGATGATGCAGGAGCTTTTAACGGGTAAAATTAGGCTGGTGTATAAAGGGAGAGTATGATATGTCTGATATAGGAAAACCGGAAAAAGTTACGCAAAAACGCGTTATCTCTTTATTCCAAAAACAACTCGGTTATGAGTATCTCGGAGATTGGCAATATCGAGAAAACAGCAATATTGAAGAGGAATATTTAAAAGCGTACCTAAAAAAACAGGGATATGATAAGGGTCTAATAACGAAAACCTTGCGCGAACTCGTTAATTGCGCGACTAATCAGGTTGATGATTTATACACGGTTAACAAAGAGTTTTATACTTTAATTAGATACGGTGTTAAGGTTAAAGCGGAAATCGGTGAAAATACCAAAACCGTAAATGTAATAGATTGGCAAAACATAGAAAACAACGAGTTTGCCGTTGCGGAGGAAGTTTCTGTCAAAGGAGAATATAACAGCCGTCCTGATTTGGTAATATACGTTAACGGTATTGCATTGGGGATTATTGAACTTAAACGCGGCCGTGTTTCCGTTACTAAAGGAATACGCCAACTTATACGGTATCAGGAAAACCGTTATATTAAGCCGTTCTTTCATACATTGCAGCTGTTAATAGCAGGCAACGACCCCGAGGGAACGCGTTACGCTGTTATAAATACACCGGAGAAATATTATCTCAAATGGAAAGAACCCGGGTATAGTGATGAACATGAAATAAACCGTCTTGATGCCCATTTGAAATTTTTATGTAATAAACAACGCTTTCTTGAAATAATTTACGATTTCATTGTTTATGATGCGGGAGTGAAAAAAGTATGCCGCCATAATCAGTATTTCGCTGTAAAAGCAGCACAGGAGTTCATTAAACGCCGGGAAGGCGGTATAATTTGGCATACACAAGGGTCGGGTAAAAGTTTAATCATGGTTTACCTTGCTAGATGGAGAATAGAAAACATTGTTGATTCCCGCGTTTTAATTATAACGGACAGGGATGAGCTTGATAAACAAATAGAGAAAGTATTTGCCGGAGTTGGAGAGGACATAAAACGCACAAAAAGCGGTGCTGATTTGCTGGATGAATTAAATTCACATGAGACATCTATATTATGCTCACTTATTCACAAATTCGGGGGCAAAGAAGAAGCGGATTACGATGCTTATATTAACGATGTGTTGTCCAAACTGCCTAAGAATTTCAGGGCAAAGGGCGATATTTACGTATTCGTTGATGAATGCCATAGAACTCAGTCCGGAAAACTGCACAGCGCTATGAAAAAAATACTTCCTAACTCGTTGTTCATTGGTTTTACCGGAACGCCTTTATTGAAACAGGACAAACTAACGAGTATAGAGACATTCGGCAGGTATATTCACACATATAAGTTTGATGAAGCCGTTGCTGACGGTGTAGTGGTTGATTTACTTTATGAAGCGCGTTACATTGATCAAAATATTACAACGCAGGAAAAAATTGATACCTGGTTTGAAACGAAAACCCGGGGGTTGAGTGATATTGCTTTAAACCGTTTAAAACAGCGCTGGGCAACTTTAAAGAAAGTGTTCAGTTCTAAATCACGGCTGGCGAAAATAGTAAGTGATATTATCTTTGATTTTGATACTAAAGCCAGGTTAATGGACGGGAAAGGCAATGCTCTTCTCGTTGCCGGAAGCATTTATGAAGCTTGCAAATACTATGAACTTTTTCAGAATAGCAATTTTGAAAAATGCGCAATTATAACGTCTTATGACCCTAATATAAAAGATATTAGAGATGAAAGTACGGGAGAAGAACGGGAAACAGAGCGTTTAGAGAAATATGAAATTTATACGCAGATGTTAAACGGAAAAGACCCTAAAAAGTTTGAGGATGACGTGAAGAAACGCTTTGTTGAAGAACCCGCGAACATGAAATTATTGATAGTTGTAGATAAACTATTAACGGGTTTTGATGCACCGGCAGCTACATACTTATACATTGATAAATCAATGAAAGACCACGGTTTGTTTCAGGCAATTTGCCGCGTTAACCGCATTGACGGAAAAGATAAAGAATACGGTTTCATCATAGATTATAAAGACCTTTTTAAAAGTTTAAAGAAATCAATAGGCGATTACACTTCGGAAGCATTTGCAGGATACGATAAAAAGGACATTGAAGATTTACTAAATAACCGTATAAAAAAATGCAGAAAACGCCTTGATGATCGTTTGGAACAGTTACGCGCTCTAACTGAACCCGTTAAAGAACCGCGAAATTTATCAGATTACGTTGCGTTTTTAGGGTCACCTGCGATTGCTGATACCGAGGAAAGCCAGAAAAAACGTAATACATTTTACAAATACGTGAGCAGTTTAACGCGTGCTTATTCAGAACTTGCCATGGATATGGATAAAGCAGGATATACGGATAAACAGACGAAAGATATTAAAAAAGAAGTAAATCATTATGAGGACGCAAGAATGGAAATTCAGCTGTATTATGCTGATTACGTTGATTGGAAACGCTATGAAGCGGCAATGCGGCATTTGATAGATACATACCTTGATGCAAAAGATAGTGTTAAATTGTCTGACTTTGATGATTTAACACTCGTTGATTTGATTATAAACAAAGGCGTTAAAGCCCTTGATTCTCTTCCTGATGATATGAAGAAAGATAAAGAAGCCGTTGCTGAAGCAATAGAAAATAATATCCGCAAAGTAATAACTGATGATATGCCTATTAACCCTAAATACTACGAGAAAATGTCCAAGTTACTTGAGGAACTCGTAAGCAGCGGAAAAATCAGGCAATGGAATATAAAAAGTATCTTGATAAACTCGTTGAACTTGCAAACAGGGTTAAAAACCCGTCAAAAGATGATTATCCGCCTGAAATGGATACAAAAGCTAAACGCGCTTTGTATGATAACCTTGAAAAAGATAAAAGCCTTGCTCTTAAAATTCACCAAGAAATACTATCAAATACTCAGGATGGCTGGCGTGATAACAATAAAAAACGCCTTATGGTGAAATTTGCGATAGAAGAACACCTTGATAATGAAACATTAATTGAGCATATTTTAAGTATAGTAAAAGAACAAGATAAGTACTAGTAATGCATCATATAACCGTTAGTGATATTGATATAGAAGTGGATAGAAAAGATATTAAAAACCTTCATCTTTCCGTTTATCCTCCGGACGGCAGGGTGCGAATTGCTACACCCCTTAAAATAGATGACGAAGCTGTCCGTCTTTTTGCTATATCAAAGCTCGCATGGATAAAAAAGCAAAAGCTTAAGTTTGAAAACCAGCCAAGGGAAACTAAACGCAAGTATATAACCGGTGAAAGCCATAACCTTATGGGGCATCAATATCGTTTAAACGTCATACATCACAGCGGAGCGCCTGAAATTGTTATCAGAAATATGGATTTTATTGATTTCTACGTAAGAGCAAAAACAGGTATTAAACAACGTGAGAAAGTTTTTAATAATTGGTATAGGGAACATTTAAAGGAACTCGTTCCTCCGCTAATTCAAAAATGGGAAACTAAAACCGGTATTAAAATTAATGACTGGAATATAAGAAAGATGAAAACCAAATGGGGTACATGTAACGAGGATGATAAACGCATTTTGATTAACCTTGAACTGGCTAAAAAGCCGGAGAAATGCCTTGAATATATTATACTTCATGAAATACTACACATAAAAGAGAGAAAACATACTGAAAAATTTACTCAATTACTCGACAAGTACATGCCTAAATGGCGAAGTTATAAACGACAGTTAAATGCATTCATACTTCATCACAGTGAATGGTGACAGTAAGGCGTTGAGCACGATAATTATTTAGGTGAAAAAAAAGGAACTAATAGAGTTAACCAATCTATGATGCCGTAAGGCGTTGAGTGTCACTATTCGCGATGTTGACCCCTTAGTTTTCGGTATGCTAACCCTTATAGAGCCACTTTTCATATAAAAATGACTTAGGAGGAGCGCCTCCCAAAATCTCCCCCTGACTATACCTTGCAATGATTGGGTTAGCAATCGAATATCATTTTAATATCATTTCGCTTTATGGAATATATCTTGTAAAAATGATAAAAATAAATGCCGGTAGGGAAACCAATTCTGCGTTCCTTATAAAAAAATTTTTTCTAAGAATCAAAGCATAAAAAGCATAATGAATCATTTTTCCCGTTGTCTGTGCAATAAATATTTTAAAATTTCTATTAAATAAAAAGTTTAAATAAACTTGAAAACCTTAATATATTACCGTAAAATAAGATAAACGTAAATTTATTAAGGAGATTTTATGGGAAAAGGCGTAACAATAGCAGTAAGAGTAAGTAACCGCGTTGACGAGGCACCGGATGTGCAAAGCGTGTTTACAAAGTACGGTTGTAATATTAAAACGCGTTTGGGCCTTCACGAGGTAAGTGATAATTCATGCGCAAAAGACGGGTTGATTTTACTCGTTTGTATCGGAACGGGTGAAGAGCTTAATAACCTTGAAAAAGATTTGAACGGCATAGACGGGGTTAAAGCGGTTTCAACCGACCTTCCGGTATTTTAAATCATTAAGCGGCAAAGTTTGCCGCTTTTTTAAATACTTAATCTTGTTTTGCTGGAATGTTAAAGTATTTAATATAAGTTTATTCGGTTGAATTAATGGACACAACTTGCTTTATTTTTATAATTTTTATCTAAAATTTTACATAAAATTTTTAATTTAGAATATTTTTTTTGAAAATGTGTTAAAATAATTGGACGTAAATTAATTGAGGGTAATAGTGTGAAAAACCGGATTTATAAAATTTCTGCTTTAATAATTTTGCTTTTCGTTGTAACGGGAATAGGCGCGCAAAGCATAACGAACTTGCCGTCTTCAACGTT
>CAYUYT010000139.1:0-9359 GCA_964449345.1 uncultured Spirochaetia bacterium
AAGCGTTGCTTAACCAACTAAGCAGAATGTCCAATTTAACTGAGGCAAGACAATATTTACCTCTTTGATATAAATTATCCTATTTATATTATATAAAATATTGAATGTCAAAGTAAATATACTAAAGTGATTTTAAAATCAAAGTATTGTATATTGTAATTGCTTCTCAACCCACGCTTTAAAGCGTCGGTTGGATAAAATTTATAGTTTTATTAGTATATTATACTAAATTTTATTTACACATATCTCTTTAAAACAGCAGCAAATACCCCGCCCCTTCCAAAAACAAAACGCACACTTGCAATGTTTTTTTCTCCCGGAAGATGCGGTGCTGAAACGCAAATGCAGCATAAACTTGATTGTCTTTAAGGTAAGCAGCGTAAAAAGGTTTTGACAAAAAGAAAAAAACTTATATAATTGTATTTGAGGTATATAATTGTGAATTGGAAACAACGCATTATATTTAAGCCGGATGTTTGCCATGGTAAAGCTTGTTTAAAAGGAACCCGCATACTCGTTTCCGTTATTTTGGATAATCTTGCCCGGGGAATTGAAATAAGTGAAATACTGAAAAGCTATCCTTCACTAAAGAAGGAAGATATTTTAGCGTGTTTAGCTTATGCATCGGAATTAACACAGGAAAAAGTGGTTCAGATTTAGTGAAATTTAAAATTGATGAAAATTTGCCTGTAGAAATTAATAATATCTTAAATTATGCCTGATTAGAATGTCATACCGTATTTGAGGAAAATTTAAACGGAAAACCAGATAATAGAATAATGAAAAAGTGTATCAAAGAGAACAGATGCCTTATTACGCTGGATATGGGTTTTGCTAATATTAAGAATTATCCGCCTTCAGAAATTTCAGCTTGCGTTGTTTTAAAATTGAAATCTCAATCTAAAGATATGATAACCGGAATTATAGAAAAAATAATTCCGCACTTTAAAAAAGAAAATCTAAAAAACTGTCTATGGATTGTTGATGAGAATAAAATCAGAATTAGGAAATAATTTTCTTAAAAATGTATTAATACCCCGCCACCTTCCAAAAACAAAACGCGTTGTTTAATAGCAAGTTTTACACGGGCAGGTAGAAATAATCTTTACAACTTTTTATATTCTGGAGAAAAAATGTATGCAGGTAGCATAATGCTAGGTGGTATTTAATTTTAATTAAACTATTTTGTTGTGGATCTTTTGCCGCTAGCAGAATTATATGAAAAATTACATACTATAACAACAACTTTGGTTAATGAAATAATAACTTTATATGAAAATTTTAAATAATATTGATTTTTTATTATATTCTATTTAGAATATTTTTAATTTAAACAGGAGAGTTACTTTGGATAAAAAGGATTTTATGGAAGGTATTTGCGCGCTTATTAATGATGAAGAATATATAAGTAACGTGACACCGGATACAAGTAATACTGCAAATAGAACAGATGAAAAATTATGGAAACAAGAATTAGAGTATAGTACCAAAACTTATAACGCTTCATCTTTTGTAACTTTTTAATATATGAAACATATTGAATTAACTGATGAAGAAAAAGAATATGTAAAAAAAAGATCAGAATTAATTTTTGATGCTTGGGAAAAGTTATGTCTTAATCATTCAATGAAAAGTGAATTTAATGATAGTTTTTATCTTTCTTTACCCATTACTTATGAAGTAGTAGTAAGATATGTTCTCGATAGAAGAAGAATTAAAGACTTTCACCCAAAAGAAATTAATCCCTTAAATGAATTTAAAATTGCTGGTTATTTATCTTATTGGATTTGCAAATTACGTCCGGTACAACACAAGGAAACACTTCAAAGATTTACAAAAACACAAAGTTTAATTAATGAAGAGTTGGCATTTCATATAAGTATTTCACGGATTAATGAAGAACGAATTCATAATGGATATAAACGCTTGGATTTAAGAAAAGAAAATTCAGATATTGCCTCATTCATGAATAATTTGTTTTACACTTTGAAATATAGACACGTTACCGGTGATGTTTTATCTCTAATATATATTAATTTTGAAAGAATTGGTTAAGAGTAATGTATATTCCGAATTAAAACAGTTTACACCGCTTTTAATAAAACTGGCCACCCTTTCCGGTCGAAACCAGACCACAATACCCCCCCCCTTTCCAAAAACAAAACGCGTTGTTAACCCACTATATCCCTATGTGTCTAATTTGCATAATTAGTGGGAGTTTAATTTTCCGGATTCATCAGTCCTAAGCACTGCAATGTTTTTGCCGGTTTTATTTAGCCTCTTTGATGATCATTTTTACGTTGTCATGGCTGCCTCTTGGTTTACGCTCCATTAGCATCTTGAATTTTTTTCTTACGAATTTAGGTTTGCCCTCGCCGATTTTTTTAATATAATATCTAATTGTAAAAATTGATGATTTGAGAAAACTGCCTGAAGCATAAGCATAACCTTTTGAAAACGACTTAATACTTTGTTTTTTCGGTTTAAATGTGAAGTGTATTCCGTAATAAATTATTGTGTTATATTTTCCTAGAAATTTATAACCCGGTTTTGCGGTAACCGTAAATTTTATTTTATGAGAAGAGCCTCCTCCCCTACGCGTAATCCATGATGCGATTCTATTAAATGCTTTAAGCTTGATGTGCTCGTTTTCATAAGTTCCGCTAAAAGTAACGAGTGATGATGAGGTTGCTATGTTAGTTAATAAAATTACAGCAAAAAAAACGCTTAATACTAAAACTGATTTTTTCATTTTTTTCTCCTTTGTAATATATTTAACACACATTTGAATATTACCATACAATTTTTATTATTTTTTAAAAAAAATTGCTAATTAATATCTTGAAGTTCAAAGATTCTTTTCACTAACTCATTAACATTAGTATACGGATTATATTCGTAAATTGGAGTGCCTTGTGAGTTGCTTCGTTTTTGATGTTCTTGTAACATAATAGCATTTTCACATGCATCAACCAATTTATCAATTAAAAGTATAAATATTTCTTGCGATGATTTCCTATAGTCTATAAAATCTTTATCTTTCATATATTTTATTAAATCATCGCATTTTTCAAAGGGCTTTGATGTATATTCAAAATGAAGTAAAATCCAATATTCAAAACATATTGAAGAAAAAGCAATACGAATATCACTATTTTTAGCAGAAGAAAATGTATCGGTATGTTGTGTGTATCCATCCCTATCATATACAACCCATGCCTCATCTATATCGTACTCTTTTATTTTCTTTGCTTCCTTAACAAGTTCCTTGCCTGTATTTTTTTTTGTATCTTTAACAGAAACCTTGATTTTTTCTCCTTTAAATTTGCATTTTTTTATCAATGCTCTAAAATATGCACTCTCTGATTTATTTTTTTCACCCTCGCAAATTATAAACAGCCTCTTTTCAAGTTTACGGGTTCCTGTTTTTTTTCGTTTTTTAGGCATCAAATAATTCCTTAATTAAATTGTATACATAAGTGGAAGGAACTGCTTTAAACCTGCCTCCAATATAATTTTTTGAGTATTTAGAATAATCTCTTATTTGGTTTGAATCAAATTCGTTTAATGAATAAAGATCCGTAGAGCCATATTTATTTTTATCTGTAAACCAGAGTTGTTCTTTTTTTAGTTTAGTAAAATCCATAATACAAGTATCATGCGTAGTAATTAATAGTTGAGCGTTATTTTTATTTATAGTAGAAGAATTAAAGAGTTCAACAATAAATTTATTTAATGAAGGGTGCAGTCCGCTATTAAATTCATCTATAATTAATACAGTTCCGTTTTTAAGTGCATATATTATTTCGCTAGCTAAGTCATACATTTTAATGGTTCCAGTTGATTCTTCATTCATTAAGTCAAAATATTTTACATCTCGAGTTTCTGTTCCATTTTTGAAAACTTTATGCCCTAAAAAAGGTTTATATTTTTTAGGACCATCAATAAACATTTCTTCAAAATCTTCAGGCATACTTTCCGGTAAATTGATTTTAGAAATTATATCTCTATCTTCTTTAATTTTGATATCTTCAACGTTTATATCCGCTGCTTTTAATAAAACAATTAAAAGATTTTTATATGTGTCTTTATTCTCAGACAACTCTAATGTTGTCCTAATTAAAGGATTATTAGTTGAATCCATCCTGCTATGTATATTAAAAGACTGTAAAAAATATTTATAGATAGGTTGAAGAATTTTATTTTTAGAATTTGCCGCAACAGAGAGAAAAAGTTTGTTAGGAATTAAAAAATCTACAAGAGATTGTTTTTCTCCGGTAAAATAACTGCCAAAATTAATTTCACTCTTGTCATTTCTAGTAAATAAATTTGCAGGACTCCCCTTTGGATAAAATAATAAATTCTCCCTAAGAATTTTTCGCTTTAAAAATTCAACTTCATAAATATATCTTACATCTTGAATAATGAACTCGATTTGGAAGTAAGTTGGCATAGATTTATATTCTATGTCAAGTTCGAAAGGTTTATAGAAAGGTATATCTTGTCCCAGATGTAAATTTTGTGAAGATAAAATAAAGTTTTTTAAATCTTTTAATGCCTTCACTAAATTTGATTTTCCAGACGCATTTGGTCCATAAATAGCAGAAAAAGAGTATAAATTATATTTTCCCTTATCTACAGGTATTATATTTAAATTCTCATCAATGTTTTTATTGTTTGACAAAAAACTAAAAGTTATTTCATCTTTTATTGACAAATAATTTTTAACTGTAAAATCAATTATCATTGGCTGATTTCCTTTTTTATCTCGCGTTTATGTAAAAAAAAAACAAATAAAGAGCTTAATTTTACCATATTATCGGATATAGTCAAGTAAATATTTAAAAAGTTTTTACTTAATGATTTCAATATCATGCTATTTATAACATAAATAATACGGCTTTTCAGTACCATATTTGTTTCTTCGTCGTTGTGATGTTAAAGCTGAGATAAGAAAACTGGAAGAGAATTACAGGAAAGGTGAGGATAAAATATATTTATTTATGTATAACACCGAATCGTGTTCATTTGTTGTAAAAATATTTTTGCGAACTCATATATGCTTTCACTACAAGTATTTACCTTTTTGTTTAAAAATAAAATTTCTATATTTTAAAAATATTAGTATAATGTCAATTAATGGGTAAAATAATTCAGTATTTTTGTAAATATTCCTTAATTTTTTCCTAAGACAACGAGGAATTTTTAGAATAATAGAAGATTTATTTCCAAAATTAAAGCCGCCGTAAATACCCGAGCTGGATTTTGGAAATAAATTGTATGGAGATTTAAGTTATCAATAATGGCAAATCATAAAATTGTACTGTTTCTAATCGCTTAACTTTCTCATGCGTTAATCACGTTGATTAGAAATATTGCGTATAATAAATTATAGGGATTAATGAATTTTGGCATTAAAAATCTTTCAAAAAATAAAGATTAGTTGACTTTCAGAATCAACCGCATTAACTTGCTATTGATACTCAAAATCAACAAAGGAGTTCTATATGAAAAGGATCACAATTATTTTAATCACGTTGTTTATCGCTATTGCATCGTTTACAGTATCGTGTAAAAAAGGAAAAGATACAGGTAGTGGTATTAAAGTCCTTGCTACAACAGGGCTAGTCGGAGATGCTGCAAAAAACATCGGAAAAGATAAAATCAATTTAACGGTATTATTAGGGCCGGGTATTGACCCGCACACCTACGAGTTAAAAGCAAGCGACATTGCGAAGTTTAAAAATGCCGATGTAATTTTTTACAACGGATTACACCTTGAGGCAAAAATGGATCGTGTATTAAAACAGTTAAAAAACGAAGGAAAAATTGTCGTTGCTGTTGGCGAAGCAATCCCGAAAGACAAACTTATCGACTGGGTTGAAGACGGTAAAGTCGAAGGACACGACCCCCATGTTTGGAACAACGCAATAAACTGGATTTACGCTGTAAGGGCAGTAAGGGACGCACTTATTAAAAAAGACAAAGCTAATGAAAACTATTATAAAGAAAATTGCAAAGATTACGTCTCAAGAATAAAAAGAACCCATGAATTCGTAAAAAATACTATCGCAAAAATTCCTGAGAGAAACCGCATTTTAATTACCGCTCATGACGCTTTTAATTATTACGGCAAAGCTTACGGAATAAAAAAAATCTACGCTGTTCAGGGAATAAGCTCTGAAACCGAAGCAAGCGCAGCAAACATAAAAAAGCTGGCCGGTTTAATTGTTAAACACAAAGTACCGGCGATTTTCATTGAAGACATGATTAACGACAAAGCAATGAAAGCGTTGCAAAAAGCCGCACAAGATGCGGGTTTTAACGTAAAAATAGGCAAAACCATTTATTCGGATTCTTTAAGCGAAAAGGGAAAAGGCGCGGATACGTATATTAAATACTTAAAATACAATGCCAATGCAATCTATGAAGGATTGACAGGCAAATAAAAGCGTGTTATATTTTGTTCGCTCCATAAAAAGAATATAATTCGTTTTAAAGGATATGCCCGATGCATGAAATATCAACCAAAATGCCCATCCAAATACACGATTTAACCGTTGCGTATAAAGATAAACCCGTTTTGTGGGACATCGACTTAGCCGTTCCTCCCGCAGTAATGATGGCTATAGTCGGGCCTAACGGGGCGGGTAAAACAACGCTGATTAAATCAGTGTTAGGGCTGGTAAAACCTGCATCGGGCAAGATTTACGTTTTCGGGGATAATTACAAAAAAAACCGCAAACTCGTTAGTTACGTTCCCCAGAGAACGAGCGTTGACTGGGATTTCCCTACCACAGTCATTGACGTTGTTATGATGGGATTATACGGCAAACTCGGTTGGATAAAAAGGCCGGGAAGCAATGAAAAAGAACTTGCAAGACAGGCACTTGAAAAAGTGGGAATGCTTGAGCTTGAAAAAAGGCAAATCAGCCAGTTATCAGGCGGGCAACAGCAACGCGTTTTTCTTGCTCGCGCACTCGTTCAGGAAGCTGAATTATACATTATGGACGAGCCGTTTCAGGGAGTTGATGCGGCAACGGAAAAAGCAATCGTTAGCATTCTCCATGAATTAAAAAACAGGGGTAAAACGCTTTTCGTTGTTCATCATGACTTGCAGACCGTAGAAGATTACTTTGATTATATATGCCTTTTAAATGTGCGCTTGACTGCATCCGGAAAAGTCAGTGAAGTTTTTACGGAAGAAAACCTGCGCGAAACTTACGGAGGCCGGGTATCGTTTTTAAGCGTGAAGTAAAATTGAACCCGAACATTTATTATGTCATTAGCTGAATTTTTCCACAACGTTATTTTTAACTATACAATAAGAAATGTAACCTTAGGCGCATTTGGGTTAGGCGCTTTCGCGGGAATTTTAGGCATTTTTGCCGTGCTTAGAAAACAAAGTTTATTAGGCGATGCGGTTTCACACTCCACTCTGCCCGGGGTAGCAGTAGCGTTTTTATTAATCGGTTATAAAAGTTATTTAATTTTTACAATCGGCGCAATAATAGCAGGGCTTATTTCAATGGCATTTTTTTCAATAATTATGCACAGAACGCGTATAAAACCGGACAGCGCTTTAGGTTTATCTCTTTCCATATTCTTCGGAATCGGGTTAGTTATAGTATCATATATTCAAAAAATGCCGGGGCAGGCAAAAGGCGGGCTTGAATCTTATATTTTAGGGCAAACCGCAACCATTGTTCAAGAAGACGTAATAGGAATATACAGTTTCGGCATCATTTCCCTGCTCGTTCTAATTATATTCTGGAAAGAGTTTAAAATTTTTTCCTTTGACAGAGATTTTTGCCGCTCAAAAGGTTTTAATGTACGCATCATAGAAAGCTTGTTGACCACAATTATAGTAATTGCCATAGTAATAGGGCTATCAAACGTAGGCGTTATCTTAATGGCCGCGTTAATCGTCGCACCTGCTACAGCAGCGAGGCAATGGACAAACCGTTTAGGTATTATGGCTTTACTTGCAGGGTTATTCGGAGGTTTCTCCGGTGTAATCGGTGCATATATAAGCTCATCGTTTATTAAAATTCCAACAGGCCCGACCATAGTCGTTGCAGTTTCCATGTTCGTTTTTATATCAATTTTCGCTGCCCCGAAACGCGGTTTAATTTTCCGTTGGATTAGAAATTACAGAAACAAACGGCGCATACTCCTAGACACTGTACTTATTGACTTATACGAATATGCACAAGGCCATGAAAATATGTATGCCCACTCTGCACCCGTTTCCGTTCTAAGGATAATGACCCGCGGGGAAGTCGGTGTAAAGCGTTCACTTAAAATACTTGCAAACAAGAGAATGGTTAAACAGCTTCCTAATGATGAATGGAAATTAACCAGACAGGGTTTTATTACTGCGGAAAAACTAAAAAGTTTAGGTAACAAAATAAAAAACGCAAATGGTTCGGAGGAATAGGTGCAGACATTTCACATTGAAATTATAATAATTGCAATACTTACAACGAGCGCGTGCGTATTACCCGGAGTATTCCTCGTTCTTAACCGTATGTCTTTAATGAGCGAAGGAATAGGCCATGCAAACCTGCCCGGCGTGGTTATTGCATTTGCTCTAATAGGAAATATCCGTTCACCCTTATTAATTTTAGGCGCGGCTTTATCCGGGCTTTTAATGGTTTACCTCGTTAATCTTCTGTTCAAAACGGGGCTTATGAAAGAAGACGCGGCATTAGGCATTGCTTTCCCTTTCCTTTTCAGCATCGGCGTTATTCTAATTACGGCGCGGTTTGCCAACGTACACATTCACGCAAACTCGGTTTTTTTAGGGCAAATAGGCCTTGCTCCCCTTGACAGGTTAATCGTTGCGGGTACGGATATTGGCCCGAAATCTTTCTACGTAATGGGCGGAATGCTTTTAATGAATAGTGCGCTCCTTGTATTATTCTTTAAAGAAATCAAAATAACGAGTTTTGATGCCTCTCTTGCCGCGGCAATGGGTTTTTCCCCCACAATAATTATATACGGGCTTATGTCTTCCGTATCTTTAACAGCAGTTGCAGCATTCGATGCAGTAGGCGCTGTTTTAGTCGTTGCTTTAATGATAGCCCCGGCAGCCTCCGCCTATCTTTTATGCGACCATTTGCACGATATGATTATCGTTTCTTTGATAACCGGGGTATTAAGTACAGCAATAGGCGCTGTAATAGGTTTCCTGCTTGATATTTCAATTTCCGCTTCAATGGTTTCCATGCTTGGTTTGGTTTTCATAGTAATTCTATTTTTTGCGCCGGAACGCGGTTTAATTGCATATCATAGAAGAAATGTACGGCAAAAATTTCTTTTCGCTGAATATTTATACTTAGTTCACCTCTTGCATC
>CAYUYT010000140.1:0-1876 GCA_964449345.1 uncultured Spirochaetia bacterium
ATAACACTTTATACATTACTCTATGATTAAAGTCAAGGTTTTTTTTGTTTTTGCCCGCATACATAAGAAGATTAAAACCGCAGGGCACGCAGAGTACGCAGAGAGAACAGAAGTATGAGAAAACCTGTTTGTTTGCGGTAAAAAACCGGGGGATTTCTCTTCTCTTTCTTCTAAATTCCTAATCACAACGTATAAAAAAATCTGCCCTCTTTACTTAAAGAGGGAGCTAGAGGGTGATTCTCTTCCTACGCCCTCTTTATTTAAAGGGGGCAGAAGAAGAACGCTCATTTTTAGTGGCTATTTAAATACTTTTTTTAAAAAATTTACTAAAAAATTATTTTTTTTTTCGACTTAAACCACTCAGTTTAAGACCTGTAAATACTTATATAAGTATAAATTAAGAAGAATACAGCCAAATTTACAGGAAAAATAATACAACAATAAAAACAAAAGTTAATATTTATGCAACAATAACGTAACATAAGGCAATTATACTCTTGTCAAACATTTCTAAAATCTTTAGGAGGATTGGAAAAATATGAAACGCTTATTAATAACAATTTTAGCGCTGCTCATTTTAGCAAGCGCTGTATTCGCACAAGAGCCGGGCGCTGAAGCAGCACCGGAAGAAGGCGCAGCTGCGCAACCTGCTGAAGCTGCACCCGCAGCTGAGAAAAAAGAAAAGCCTAAGGCTTCTCTTAAAATCGGTGGGTCTTTTAGAACTTATTCAGGTTACACTCAAAAAGATTCAAAAAGCGCTGACGACAAAGAAAAAGGTGGTATGCGTTACGAATCACAAATTAGACTTAAATTCAAAGCAACGTATTCAGATTGGTTGGTTGGTTATGCTTATATCCGAGCAACTGCGTTACACGCTGCAACTGATACAGCAGACAACAAAGGTAATGTTCACGTTAAAGACAATATCTGGACAAGAATAGGACGTAAAACCGGACCGTTTGCTTTTATCGGTTACAAACCCAACCTTTTTAGCTATGCAGGCGAAATGCCTTACAGCGATTCAGGTGTTTATGAAGAATTTCATGAAGATCTCTTAAGCATTGAAGCCGGATATAACTTCGGAATGGGCGAAATCGGCGTTGGTATTTACAGACCGGGCGAAGACGTTGTTGACGGTACTGACGTTGCAGCAAGTTCAAAATTTGCTTCAATTTTAGTTTACGCTAAAGTTAACTTAGGTTTTATGAAAATGAAACTTGGTTTCTTTTCTAACGCTAACGGTACTAAAGCTTACAAGCCTTATACAACTGACGATGAATCAAAAATGTTACTTACTTTTGATTTACAAGGTGAAATATCAATGCTTTACTTCGGACTCGCTTTTGCTTACGGTCTTGGTGAAAACGATCAAGTTCTTAACAGTGACGGCGACAAAACAAAGCCAATGGCTATTTCTGTAGACATTGGTATTAAAACCGTAGTTAAAATTGGCGTTCAGTTTAACTACTTTGTTAACATGAACAGACAAATGAGATTTAACTTACTCGTTGGTAAAAAATTCGGTAAGCTTGGCTTAGACCTTGAGTTCTACTATGCAACTGCAAACGAAGACTTTTTTGCTGCTGAATTTGCAACTAAAACTTTAGACAAAGATTCTACGCAAATGGGTATTATCTTGAGAACTAAATTCTCGTTCTAAGAACGTAATTTAAGTTAACTTATATTACAATCCGCCGGTTAATCCGGCGGGTTGTTAAAGTTAACGTTTTTCCAAAACCTAAAACTAGAATTTTAGAAATAACGCACTATTAATTAAAAAAACCCCCTTTTTCCGAATAATAAGAATAAGGGGGTTTTTTCGTTGTTTATTTAACGCGAAATAAGAGAAGAAAAGAATAAGCCCACAGGATTAAGA
>CAYUYT010000140.1:1976-9350 GCA_964449345.1 uncultured Spirochaetia bacterium
TGGATTAAAGAAAAAGAAGAAGAACAAACCGCAGAGGACGCAAGAGAACGCAGAGTGAAGAATAAGACATTTAAACACCAGATTCTTTAAAAATACGTGGAAAAAAAGATAAAGAATAAGCCCACAGGATTAAGATGGATTAAAGAAAAAGAAGAAGAACAAACCGCAGAGGACGCAAGAGAACGCAGAGCGAAGAATAAGAGGAATCCCCCGGTTTAATTTTTTATTGCAGCAAACGCGTAGGTTTGCTGCTACGGCATCGCCCCTTTAAATAAAAAAAGCGACGGTTTCATGCCTTGCCGTAGGGGCAGCTACGTTACCTGCCCGAACGATTACGTTATATACAGGGAAAATCATCCCTAGCCCTTCTTTAAGTAAAGAAAGGAATTAGTAATAGTATGGGGTATTTAAGAGAGATTTCTCCGTTCTTCTCTTTTTAAAAACCACACAATCCATTAAAAAAAACCGCCCTCTTTATTAAAGGAGGCATGAGAAAAAACAAGAGTTGATAAACGCCGGGGGATTCTCTTTAATCCCGTGTATCACCTGTGTCTATATCATGGGATTTTTTTACCAAGGGGATGAATTTGCTCTGCTAATAGCTATTTTAGCGCGAGAAGTAAGGCCGATGCGTTTATACGCTTTAGCTAAAGCAACCCATTCTTCTTTGTTTTCTGCAATTCTCCAGCCGTGTTCAAGGGCTTTTTTAGAATAAACAGGCATTGAGAATTCCGTATAACTAACATCGCTTATTTTAATCCAGTCTATAAGCGTTTTTGCAAACTTAGATGATAGATTTAAACTAATGGAAAGATAATTAGCGTCGTTTAATATGGCTTTGAAAGCACGTGCAACGAGAAAAAAATCGTTAAGCGTTTTCGCTTTATTCAATGCTTTAATTAAACTATGCCGCACCATTGACTTTGAATCCACGAAAGTTAGGTAAGCTTTTGCCGTTGTAATGGCATCTTTAGTAGTATTTGCGTTTTGATAAGCTTTTAATAAAAACTCGTGAATTTTATTATCTTTTACGTTGATTGAATAATAAATTTTAGCAAGCTGTAAAAAATCAATGGTATCATCTGCCTTAATTAGACAGCGTTTTATATATTTTTGAGCTTGAATTCTTTTACCTAAAAAAATCAATTTAACTGCCTGGGTATAGTTCCCCTGAAAAGAAACGCAATATAATTTTGTTCCTAAGGATAAAATTAAAACTGATAATAATAAAATGACTATTTTCCGCATAACAAATAATCTACCCTATTTGAAATTCCCTGTCAATAAAATTATCGTCAAAAACTACATTTTTTTTAATTATACTTAATATAAGTCATATTAAAGTAAAAATATGGTACTAATTATAAAAACTCTTTCGGCATTTTCCATAAATAGACGAATTAATAAATAAACAGTTAATTTTTGAAAGTAAAATTGACTATATTTTATATTATAATAAAGACGTGTTTATGAAAAAAAGCAAACTAACGCACATATTTCTATTTATCTTATTAATTTCAACCGCAGGATTTGCAAAGCGCAATTTTAATATCATAAAGCAAAAAGAGCAATATGAAAAATTTTCGCAAACATTAGGACAAAAATTTCAATCCCTCGCGTTTTTCAGAACACCGGATACACACGCAATAATGACTTTAGGAAAAGAAACGGGCATTAAAATTTACCCGGAATTAAGCCGTGATAAAACTAAACTCGTTGTTCGTATAGTTGAACTTGTAAAGAATAAACCGGAGCATAAAAAAGAAAACAAAACTAAAAATTCAAAAAACCATTCCGTAAAGAACGAACAAAAGTTAAAAAACAAATTTGATGAAAAAGTATTGAAAAAGAAGTTATTTAAAAAAACATTAGGACCTCGTATCGGTCAAATAAGCACGTATATATACGACATTTCAGCGGGTTATATTCACATTTTAGTTAGCAGCAATCAAAAAAAACTTGTTTATTTTAAACTTGCCGTTGCCCATGCCAGAGTTATTTCTACATGGGAGGCGGATTTAAACTTTTTTGTCAAATTAAAGCAAAACAAAAACACAACACAAACCTATGACCCTTTGCAGGAAGATGAAAAAGAAAAGTTTGAAATAAAAAATTTTTCAATCCGGGATAAATATATGCTTGTTTTAACTTCGGATAAACTTTTATACGTTCTTGATTTCAAAACGGGTAAGTTATTATGGCTAATGGATCAGACAAACCCCGGATGCTCCTTGCGGGTTTACGAGAATAAATTTTATTACGTTCATTCCATGCATTTATATTGCCGTGAAATAAAAACGGGGGCTATAATTTTTAAGAAAAAGTTAAAACACGTTGATAAAAACGTACAGCCCTTTGTATTCGGTTTCATAGATAAACCCCAAAGCGTACTTATTGGCATATCTTCTAAAGCCGGGTTTTCCGTTTATAATAGCGAAAACGGGGATTTTATTTACACAGCTCCGTTTGAGTATGTAGCGATTCAGGCAGAAAGTATAAATAAATATAACAACCCTGCCGGAAGCGCGATTAATTATAAATATAAAAGAGGCGTGGTTTATATATCATGGTATGACCAATGGAAACCGGATATATCCCGTGCGTGGCTGTCAGCGTTCAACGTAAAAAACGCAAAAATATTATGGAACATTCCCCTACGTTACAATAATGGCAAAACGCCTTTATATGCAAAAACTATTGACGTTACTTCTGATAGGATTCGCCTTTACGGAAGAACACACGTAATAGTATTAGAGCCCGGTCAACCGGAAAGACCTGAAACGCAAAACAGTCAAAATCAAACAAACACGCAATCTGAAAATACATCGGTTAATAATAAAGCGGAAAGTGCAAATAAAAAAACAGGCCCACGGGGTATAAATAAAAAGAGTATAAAAAATAAAGGTGGCAATTAAATGAAACCGCGTTTATCGTTGTTATTAATTTTATTACTTTGCAGTAGATTTCAAATTTATTCTGAAAGCATAAAAACTTTCACAGTAACGAAAAAGCATGAAAACCACATTTTTACGTTTTATCCGGTCAAAGTAACGGGAACAATGGAAAATATGCGTTATTATTATATTTATAAAGTTAAGTTCCGCCTTAATACCAATTCATTTATAAAAATAAGGAAAATAGCCGTTTTTTTACCAGAAAAATCAACAAAGGCATTCGTTGTAAACAAAACGCTTTATTTACATAAAGGTAAATTTATTTTTAATTTACCGGTAAAAAAGAAAAAAAATCTTGAGTTCGAATCCTTTAAAATAAGATTTTATTTCAGTAACCCTCGAAAAAAAGAAGAAAAAACGGAAAATAAACCTTCTCAAAACGCAAATAAAAAACAAAAGCAGAATAAAAGAACAGATAATGCAGGAGATAATAAAAAGGTAAACAACAACGGAGTATCTACAGTAAATAAATCTTCAAATGAAAACCCTGTTGACCCGGAGAATAAAAACAAAAATGTGCAGCAAGAAAACAAAACAAAGGCAGATTATATAGAATACGTTATTAATAAAAATGATTTTGTTAAAAATAAATAATTGAAAAAAGTTTAAAACTAGCATAGGATTACATGATGGATATTAACCTTGAGAATTTATGTTATTACGGTACTTACAAAAAAGTCAAAAAAGGGCACATTTTCTATTCAAGCGGTGATGAGGTAAACGGTAAATGTTATCTCGTTTTATCCGGCAAACTAGAAATTAAAAAAACTTTTGATATGGATAACGCTTTTATACAAGAAATTGAAAAAGGCGGAGTGGCTGGAATTGTGGAACTTTTTTCAGAAGATGAAAAACGGTTGACCGGCTTGAAAGCAATACAGGACAGCGGAACATACGAATGGGATATTCACGGTTTGCGGGAAATTGCTTCTTCAAACCTTGAGTTTTCTTTGTATATTATAAAAAATTTATCAACGGTTTTACGTGGACTTGATTTTGAATATAAAGAGCTGGTATTAAAAACAGAAACGGAGTAAATACTAATGAGCGAAAGTGAAATTTTAGGAAAAAGTTATGGGTTATCAGGTGCATTTTCCCATGAACTTATCCAAAAATATCTTAAAATATATGAACCCAAGCAAATTATTATTCCGGAAGGCGACACTAAAAAAGAAGTTTACATTATTTTAAAAGGCGAAGTGTTTGCAACGGCGAAAATATTAACAGGGTATAAAGTTATGGCAAAACTGCGCGAAGGGGAAATATTCGGGGAAATGGCTTTTTTTGACGACATACCTAGAACAGCCACAATTATCGCAAAAACCAAGGTTCAAGCTATTGTACTCACACCGGAAAATTTCAAAGAAGTGTTTAGCAAATCTCCCAAATGGTCATTAAAAATAATTGAATTTTTAAGCATGAGAATTTCTTCAATGTTAAATGACATTTCAAAACTTTACAACTAAATTCCGCACACATTATCAAGGTTTTCATTTTTTTCAAAAAAACGCTTATCTATATCCGTATTTTTACGATTTTAATAATAACACCGAGATAAAAGGCGCAAATTATGAGAAAAAAAAGAACTGACCCCGAAAAAACACAAGACAGATTTTTTGATTATTTAACAAATCTTATACAAACGGAGAACTTAATCGAAGAAATTGCAGATTCTTCCCATAATCCGTTATAAATTGCTATTATTTATCTTTGCCTCCTGTAAAAAGAAACTGCCGCATTTTTAGTGCGGCTTTTTCTTTGTTGTTTTTAAAATTTAAAATATAATTATTCAAAATTAATTCCCTTTGGCTTGACTTTATAAAAAGCGTTTTATTAATATAGTTGTATGTATGAAACAGTAATTATCAGGTGCGAAAATTGCCGTACATTAAACAAAGTGCTAAAATCAAAATTACTAAGCGGGCCTATTTGCGGTAATTGTAAAAATAAGCTCAAAATTTACGATAAACCCGTTATTGTTAATGATTCTACTTTCCAAGAACACGTTATTAATGCCGCCCAAACCGTTGTTGTTGATTTTTACGCAAACTGGTGCGGACCTTGTAAAATGTTTGCCCCGATTTTTGAAAACTTTGCATCAAAATTTGCGGGACAGGTTAAAGCCGTTAAAGTTGATACAGAGCAAAGCAGAAATACAGCGGCTAAATATGGTATCCAATCCATACCAACGCTGATTATTTTTAAAAACGGACAGGAAGTTCAACGGGTTTCCGGCGCTTTGTCAGAGCCACAGCTTGAAAATCTTGTAGCACCGTATTTGTAATTTAGAAGTCTTCATATTCATCATCGCCTGTATAACCACATTGCCCTGTACGGGGTGAGTTAACATAAGGCAAAAGTTCTTCAATTCCATAACCCTGATTACGAGCGCATTCTTCACATAAAAATTGATATGTTCCTTCCTGATCAATAAATTCAGCCAGTCTTTTTTCACAATCAAAACATTTAATCTCCGGCTTTAAATTTCTAACCAATATTTTCATTAGGGTATTTTTTTCTAAACTACCTTCATACTCTCCTAATACTTTTAATTCTAAAACTGTAGTCGTACCGAAATCATATTCGTGAGTAAATTTCAGACCCGGTTCTAAAATATCTCCAACTTCTATTTCCATGCTTTCTTCATCATCAAAAACCTCATTTCCAATCTGAAAACGACTCATATGGCCGCAACACTCAAGCCATATATAACGTAAAAAGGCATCTAAATCTGCAAACGCTTGGTCAGCTCTAATATCCATGGCCAACCAAAAAATTTTATACCCCTCAATGAAAATTCTAAAAAAATGTTCAGTACTTAATTCCTTAGTATCATCTAAAAAGTGTTCAAAATCTTTGAGATGGTTTAACATTTTTCTTTTAGTTAATACCTGTTTACAATAAATACATTTACCCTTAGTATTTGTGTTTAAATCCAGCATAATTAAATTATCCCTTAATGTTTATTATTAAAATTAATATTACTTTGCAAATTTGTTAATTTTATAGATTAATTTTTCCGTTTTTAACGGTTTTGAAATGTAATCGTCAAAACCTTCATCCAAAAATTTTTGTTTATCCCCGCTCATTGCATAAGCGGTTACAGCGATAACGGGAATAGATGCGTTTATTTTTTTTATTTCTCCTAAACATTCAATTCCGTTCATCTCAGGCATACGTATATCAAGGAGAATTAAGTCGTATGAAACGCCTTTTTTTAATTGTTTAAGAAAAGCTCTACATTCAAAGAACGTATCTACTATATGTTGAGTTTTACTTATGATAATATCCCTAGCCACTTTCAGTAAAAACGGCTCATCGTCAATCAAAACAATTCTAAGATTTTTATCAGGTTTTATTTGTTTAATTTTATTGTAAATTTTATTTTTTTCATTTTTTGCTTTATCTGCTTTTTCTTTTGGAATAGTAAAATAAAATTTGCTCCCCTCGCCTATTTTGCTTTCTACCCTAATTTTGCCACCTAATAATTCTACAAGGCGTTTACAGATATTCAAACCGAGACCAGCTCCTTCGTAATATTTAGTATAACCTTTTTCGCCCGATACAAAACTATCGAAAATTTTTCCTTGCAGGCTCTTTTTAATTCCTATGCCGGAATCCTCAACGCAAAATAAATAATTTCCCTTATCTTTTTTTAATTCAATTTTTACACAACCCTTCTTAGTAAATTTTATTGCATTGCCAACGAGATTAATTAAAATCTGGCTTAAACGCGTTGAATCTGTGTAAATACTTTGCACATTGCCCAAATCATAATAAAAATCAAGGCCTTTTTGCCGGATTGTAAGTATATTTAAATCGTAAATATCTTTAACTATTGCTTTCAGATTAACCCGTTCCTTAACAATATTCGTTTGCTTTGCTTCAATCTGAGAAACCGTTAAAATATCCATAAGCAAATTCATAAGCCGTTCGCCCGACCTTTTAATATAATGCATATTCTCTTTTTGCGTTTTAGTTAAATTATCATCATCGAGCATTAAATCGTTAAATCCTAGAATCCCCGTTAACGGTGTTCTAATTTCATGGGACATATTAGCGAGAAACTCCGTTTTATAAATATTCGCTTCATTTGCTTCTCTGTAAGCTTCTTCTAATTCTTCGTTAGTCTTTTCTAACTCTTTTTGAACGCTTTGCATTTCTTCTAACGCGGCTTCAAGTTCTTCGCGTGAATTTTGTTCGTTTTCAAGAGCTACTTTCAATGCTTTTTCCGTTTTCTTTATCTCAGTAATGTCTTCAAAAGTAACGACTATTTCACAAGGTTTTATTCCGTTGTTTTTAAATTTTGGAATGGAATTTATATTTATCCAATTATATGAATTATTTTCAACTATAAATACTCCCATTACTGCGTTTCTAACGGGTTTGCCTGTTTTCAGCGTTATCATTGCAGGATGCG
>CAYUYT010000141.1:0-9326 GCA_964449345.1 uncultured Spirochaetia bacterium
AAATGAAACAAGAAGGTTTTAGTATTGATGTTATAAGCCGAATAACCGGGCTTTCCGTTGAAGATATAGAGAAACTGAAATAAAGTGTTCATGATTCAAGTTATGTTGATCAATTAAAATTTTAGAAACACTATTCATCCAAAGAATTCTATACAAACTAAACAAATTTAACTGTAAATACATACGACCAAAAGTTAAAATTCTAAATATTATTAGGCAAGACTAAATATATTTAAGATTTTAGCTTAGAAATGACGAATTATTAAAAATTCAAAATATTTTGAATAATAGACCATTAAAATGTTTTGATTTTAAGACACCTTATAAATGTATGAAATATGTAATTTTAAATTGAATCGGAAATATCAAATTTTGACTATCTCGGTTTTTTAGCTTTCCTTAGTATAACTTAAATTTTTAAGTAACCGTTGGTATAACTTTAAAGCTTTTTGGCGAGCTATTTCAAAATACTCGTCAAACTCTTTAAAACGGGTAAACTGAACCTGTAAAATGTCATCCTGAAAATCGGTTTCATTGGTTTCAAGTTTTTTGATAATTTGCTCTATTTTTATTCGTAACCTCGTTTCATTTAAGTTTATTTGCTTGAGTTTAATCTTAGCATCCGTATCCTGCATTTCATTTAAAATATCAAAATCTGCTTGAATTGTGTTTTCCAAATATGCGCCCTCGTTGCCAAATACGAAAACGTTTTTATCTCTAAAAGCACTATTCAGCCAATCACGGTAAGCTAACATTGCTCTGTTGGTTTTGACTTTTCCGCCGGAACGGGATTGGACATTGATAGTTTTAAAAGAATTCATTTGCCCGGATAATTTAGTCTGCGCCGTACTAAATTTATTTGCAGCATAAATAAAAGATTGTTCCGCTAAACTGTTTTTATGATGATAGCGGCCTCGAGTAAATGCAAGGTCTAAACCGGAAAAATATACAGGACTCTTTGACAAATAACGGGAAAGCAAAAAAGCGGTTGCAGACACAGTACCGGCAACGGGTAAAAGCAAAGCATCGGGCAGACACTCTCTTTCAAAAGGCATATCAATATTTACAACAGCAATTTCCCCTTGCCATAATTTTACAACAAGCGGGTAAACGCTAAGCGTTGTAATTAGCAAAACGTCTTTAAATGCAGATTTATCAAGGTTTGTAAAATGCTTAGTAATTCCAAAACCCGCATCAATCGCTATAACAACGTGAGGCTTTACCCCGGATTTTAGCAAAGCGTTGAAACTATGTGAAACGCAAATAACAAGTCCTTTTCTTTTCATAAGTTCAATATAGGGCATTGCTTCGTCTAAGCCCGGTCCGCTTGCAATAATAAAAACGGGATAGTCTTTGCATTTTTCCGGTGTATTGGATTTTTTAAATGCCAAAATATTTTTTAAGGCGTTATTAACCCATCTATACCCGAAACCTAATACGGTGAGAAAGCTTTGTATTTTATTTGATAAAACAGTATTTATAATATCAGCCGCTTCTTGGTACTGATAGGGTAATAAATTAACTAAAGAATTTAGTTTTAATATATGCGTTTTACTTGCTTTTTCTTCGTCAATATTTTTCATCAAGAAAGTATATAAATCACGCATATCGCCTGTATATAATTTAACTTTTTTGAGGAAACTTAAATCTACGTTTTCAAAAGCGGCTTTATACACGCCGGGGTCAGGTTCGATGATAATTATTTCAGCTTTCGTGTTTTCAATTAATGCTTTTATGTGATAACCGAACCCTAAGCCGAGTACGCAAAATATTTCTTTATCATCCGGTAAGTTTTTAACAAAACGTTGTGCTTCTTTCTCCGGGTTGTATGAAGAATGAATAAGATTACCTGAAATTTTTAAAGTCCTGTGCCCGGATTTTGTATCAAGAACGGATATTTCTTGGTTATTACGTGCTTTTTCGTAAAGTTGAAAAAAACCCTTGCCCATATTTTTATTTTTTAAAAAGTAATCTTGCATAATGTTTATTTTAAAGTAAATTTCATTAAATTTAAACTAAAATTCAAAAATACATTAAGAAAATTCTTAAACCATTATCATATTTAAAGTTTATGAATAAAATATAATAAAAGTGGGCAAGCTGTTAATTTTTATGGAAAATAATAATCAAAAACACTCTAAATTAATGCGGATTAATAAATATTTATCCCTTTGCGGCGTTGCATCCCGCAGAAAATCAGATACTTTAATTAAACTGGGAAAAGTAAGCATAAACGGTGAGTTAATTACAAAACCGGGATTTATAATTAACCCTGATAGTGATACCGTGTTGGTTGATGGAAAAAAAGCCGTTGCCGAAGATCACGCTTACTTTAAGTTTTATAAGCCTGAAGGTTATATAACAACGGTTAATGATGATAGAAAAAGGCAAACAGTAATGGATTTTTTCAATGATGTGCCCTATTCAGTGTTCCCCGTTGGCCGGCTTGATAAGCATAGTCAGGGATTATTAATCGTTACTAATGACGGAGATTTAGCTAACCGCCTTACTCACCCCTCTTATAAAATTGAAAAAGTCTATGAGGCAGGCATAAACACGGTTTTAGCAGATAATGATTTAAATTTATTAAGAAACGGTATAAAACTTGACGAGGGTATTACGGCAAAGTGTAATATAGAAGTAACGCATTGGGGCAAAAACAGTATGGAGCTTTTAATAGTTTTGAAGCAAGGCTGGAATAGGCAAATTCGCCGTATGATAGAAAGCGTTGGAGCAAAAGTTACATATTTAAAACGCACGTTTGTCGGAGAAATCGGATTACGCGGATTAAAACCTGGAGAAAAGAAAAAACTCACAGATAAGGAATTAAAAACGTTGAAACAATCCGTTGGTTTGTGATAAAATATTTTACTTTTTTAATCAATTTATTAACCGAAATAGATATTGTAAATGTATATAAAAAAAAAGAAAATCAAATATGTAGCAATAATTTACTCATTATTATTAATCAGTAATTTAATTACACAAGGGCTTCATTGCGCTAATAAACTTCCCCAGGGTAAAGATAAAAGACCTCCTTTTGAAATTAACTTTGATATTTTTAGTAAACCGCCTTTTAACATAAAAATACCAAAGGATGCTATTATCTACATAAAAAATGAGCTTGAAAGACAGCTTACTAAAATTCTTTTGACTTTAGATTTTAAACAAATTCGTATCATTGCAAATGATTTTAAAATCGAATATCCTAAACAAATCGGAAAACGTGATTTAATCCGAATAGTAACCAAAAATCTTGAAATTAAAGATTTAAAGAAAAAACATAAAAAAGACGTCAGTGAAACGAGGCGGGAACGAACTTTAAAAAAATTTAATGAAAACAGAGCTAGCGGGATAATTATAAATAATGCGGATGAGGTTATTTCGGTAAGTAAAAAATCTGATGATGATACCCGCCGAATTTTTATTTACGGACACGTTGATGTGGAATATCAAAAGCGAAAATTTAAATGCGATTCAATGATTGTAAATATTAAAAATCGGAGCGCTAAAGAAATTATGGGAACAGGCAATGTGCAGGTCAAATCAGGTAACTTGTTTATGATTGCCGAAAAATTTTACTATTACCCTTCAAAAAAACAGGGTGTCTTTTATAATCCAAAAACGTATTTAAAACCTTTTTATATTAAAGCCAAAAAAATAAAGATTGCTAAAACAGATATGTTAATACTTCATGAGATGTTAGCGTCAACGTGTAACCTTGACCATTCACATTATCACTTAAGCGCGGCTAGAACCTTTATTTACAACGAAGATAAATACGTTTTTTTAAACGTAACGTTTAAAATCGGACAAAGTCCGTTTTTATGGCTTCCTGTGTACGTTCATTCAATGTACGGAACGGGAATACGTACTGCTATTGTCTTTGAACGGGGAATGAGTTGGTACATTCATAATACTTATTACCTTAAACTAAAAAATAATTTTGATTTTAAGTTTAAGTTTGATTGGTATCAAAAAATGGGCACATATTTGGGTACTGAAATTAAAACCCCCTATGGAAGCTTAAACGCGGCAGGCGCTTATGACAGGCATATAAAATACATAGATATTGACAATTTTACAAACTATTTTGAAGAAGTTCCGGGAGAAGGTCCTGTTTCAGGACGGTCATTGCGCGGAAACATTGATTTTAATTTTTCCTATGACTTAGTTAAATTTTTTAGCAATACCGTACCTTTTAACGTTAATGCCAAGTTCGCTTATAGTGATGCAACAGACCCGTATTTCAAATCTCAGTTTGAAGGCCGGCGGGTAGAAATTACGGATTATTTAAAAATACTTCAGGCAGATTTTAGTTCTAGTTCTTTTGCACCTGCAAAAAGCATGAGTTCCAGCGGTACAGGAAAAAAAGTTAATTACGATGTAACATTCAGGTTTAAACAAACGTCTTTATCCGTAAGCGGAGATTGGTCATATTTAAAATCAAAAACTGCTGATAAAAGCAAAGCAAAAAATCCTTACAATACGGAATACTGGGATAATTATTTGCAAAGTATTATTTTTCCTAAAATTAATTTATCATCTTCGATTGAATTGTTTGATATATTTTACCTTGTAGGGTTATCAAAAACTGCAGCCACTAATATATCGCAAACGCAGAATCCTGAAAATTTGCTCCTAAACAAACAGGAAGGTTGGAAATTATCATGGTTATGGAATTTAACTCCCTCTGTTTCATATACACGTACTAAATATTATAACATTGAAAACGGCGAAGAAAAAATAAGTTCAGATGTTATTCAAAAAATGATGAGTTTTTCCTTGAATGCGCCACAGACAATCGACTATACTTTTAAAGAAATAAACTTGCAATGGCAAGTACCTTTTTCAGCAAGAATTAACACATCGGAACAAATAACAAACGACCCAACTGAATCTCAAAAAGAAGCGGACAAGCAAAATTCAGTAAGCGACTACAGCATTAATACAGGGCTAACACTAACTTTTAACTTTTTAAGAAATTATGAATATATTAGCGGGAAAATTAGCGTGGGTATAACGTATTCGCAAAGCGAAAAATTCGGGGGTCCTATCGATACTGATGAAGAAAGAAATTTAAACAAACAATTAAGTTACAACATTGAACTTGAATGGTTAAAAACCAGCATTAAATTTAGTTTCGGGTATAACTATTCTCCTAATATTGAAAAAAGAATGGGCACATTATCAATCACAACAACAACGAGAATACTACCTTTCATTACTTTTACTGACGTATATACTTATGACAGGGATATGGAAAAATCTTTAAATAACAACATGACTATTCAATTAAGCGGGCTTGAAGATGTTAGAATATTTAAAACGTTCTATTTGAAAAAAGCATATTTTAATATTACATGGTATAAAGATTTTAGAAATTTCAAAACAAATTATTTAAACTGGACTTATGGGTTTGATTTTAGCATTTCAGGAAATACTACAATATCTTTAACTGTTAGCGGAAGTAATAAAAAACTCGTTGCTTATACTAACGATGAACAAGCGCGTCAGGCGGGCTTAGAAGGATACAGAGACCCATTTGTGGATTTACTTAAATCCTTTAACTTTTTTAATACCGAACATAGAAAACAAAGTCTTTTTAAAATAAATTCCTTGAATCTTCATATAATCCATTTCTTGCATAAATGGCAAATGGAGTTTAAATTCAGGTTTGAAGCAACGACTTTACCAGACGGCTCAATAACGTTTGTTCCTTTTCTCTATTTTGTTGTAACACTCAGAGATATACCCGGCATGAATGCGCCGCCTATACAAAACAAATATTCCCAGTACGGCGCAAGCGGAGTTACAAATTAAAAAACGCATTTTTAAATATCCGGGGACAAATAAATTTATCATTAAATTTTAAATTATTTTTCGCGTTCAATTTTAAGAAAATATGCATAAGCGGAAACAATTACGGATTTATATTTTTGCGTGAGTTGATGAGCAAGCTCGTTTTCGCCTAAACTTTGTAACATGAAAATATCCGCTTTAACTTTTATTAAAATTTTGTAGGTGTTTTCATCGTTTTCTTTAATTTGATTTATCAGCCATGTGTTTTTTTCTTCAATTTCAGTAACGAAATCAAATAGTATTTCAGCTTTCATTTTACATCTCCTTGCTTTCTACTATTAATTATAAACACCAAAGAGGGGAAAATCACTTATTTGTTTCGTTACAAAAATATCCGTATGCTTTAATAAGCACTTTACGGTATTGCCTGCATAATTTGTCTGCAAGCTCGTAATTCTTTTTTAAAGTTAGAAATAAAACATTTATTTTCGTTTTTTCAAGAAGGTTAAAGGTATCTTTGTCTTGCGTTTTTAAAATTTTTAAAATATTTTTATTATTGCGTTCCATTTCGGTTAAAAAATTATAATCATAATAGCTGTCTTGTTCCATTGTAAACTCCGCAATTAAACTCGTTTTAAGTATTTGGATTTATAAAATTTCCATGCTTTGATTTCATCTCTATTTTCGGTAGATTTTTAAAAGGCAAAAGTTTTTTTAAATATTTATTTTCAATAAAAATATTATTAGTCAGGAGAAATTATTATGATTATTGAACACTATATTGATTTATTTACAACCAACGTGAAAAAATTAATAGAAAGCGCTGAAAAAATGCAAAAGGGCGCATGGCAGGCATTTGAACAATTTTTAAAATTATTAACATGGGACTTTGAGCAAAAGAAAAAACAATAGCACGGAGCTATGCAATGGCTAAAGGGATAGTTGAAAATTTTTACTCCCTTGCTTCCCCGTGTAAAATATGCCCTCATAATTGCAACGTAAATAGAAAACAAGGTGAAAAAGGCGTTTGCAAGACAGGGTTTTATCCAATGATTTCTGCATATCAGCTTCACATGGGAGAAGAAGACGTTTTAGTGGGAAATCGCGGTTCGGGAACAATTTTTTTCACCGGTTGCAATTTAAAATGCAAATTTTGTCAAAACTACGGCATTAGCCAGGAAATGAACGGCAGAAAAATTACCGTTGAAGAATTATCTGATTGTATGCTTGAATTACAAAATAATGGCGCTTTAAATATTAACCTCGTTACACCCACTCACCAGATACACGTTATTGTTCATGCAATTTTTGTTGCAAAAGCAAAAGGCCTTAATCTCCCCATTGTTTATAATTGCGGAGGATATGAAAGTGTGGAAACTTTAAAACTTCTACAGGGTATTGTTGATATTTATATGCCGGATGCAAAGTATTCAAAGAAGAAAAGTTCACTGGATTTTTCCGGTGCAGAAGATTATTTTGAAAAACTAAAATCCGCTTTACACGTTATGCATAATCAAGTAGGAGATTTAATTCTTGATTCACGCGGGGTTGCTAAAAGAGGACTGCTTGTGCGCCACCTCGTTATGCCGGGCGGATTGTACGGTTTAGCCGGCGCAAAACAAATACTTGATTTTATCGCTTATGAAATTACAAAAAATACTTATGTCAACATTATGGCACAATACAGGCCGTGCTACAAAGCACATCAGTACCCCGAATCAATAGGCAGACGCCTTTTAATTAGCCATTACCTTGAGGTTAAAGACTACGCAAAGAGCATAGGGCTTACACGAGGGCTTGAATAAACGCGTTACTTAATAAAAACTCTAGTTTACCAATAAATCGGATTTGCGTTTTTTTCACCGTATTCGCGTTAAGACAAATTCTTAAAGCAAATTTTAGTGTAAAACATAAATGCAGTTAGGAAAACAAGTAATTTTTTTTGCAAAAATATAAAGTCAAGCAAATTAGTTTTTTTACAATGCGAATCTTTGCAAAACCAGATAAACTGCTATTCCAATAAAAAGCAAAAACAATAAAAGTTTTGTCAAAGCAACGTGTTTATGCAGAAAATCTCCTAGCTTTTTCGATGAAATACCTGCAAGGTTTAAACAGAAAATAATAACTAAGGGCAAAATAAAAGCAACGTTGTAAATCAAAAGATATATAAATCCCTGTGCCTTTATACTTGAATTATGTAGTATGAACATTATTGTGGGAAGATAAACCTGTCCTGTACAAGCGAGTTCGAAGACGGATACTAAAAATCCTATTATTACGCTTGATAAAATTAGACCGCGCATTTTTACGTTCTCTCTGATAACCTTATGGATTTTTTGTTTAAATTTCGAGGGAAGGGTTAATTTCATGTCAGAGGTTTTTTTTGACAAAGCTTTTAAATAATCAAAAAAAGTAAACACAGCGAAAACAACGCATAGTAATAGTGTAAAGTAAAAAATTATGGATGAAATTATACCGTAAGTAACGCGTAATCTGTCAATTATTTCGAAGAAAATTAAACCAACAGACATATAAGTTATAAAAACTGCGAGGGTGTAAATCGTTCCGATGATAACCACTTCCCGCTTTTTTTTCCCTGCAAATGCAAGGTAGGATATTAAAAAGATAATCGTTGCAAATGCACACGGATTTATTCCGTCTATAAGTCCGGCCCCGATTACCGTTCCCAAATCCCAGGATTTGAACTTGTTTACAATCTTTTCCTTAGCCATTTTTTTATGCGTTGCTTTTATTTGAGCAACCACATCTGCATTATTAAGTTTACCCGCTTTATAATCAATTAATGTTTGTTCAAACTGTGAATATATATCAATTCTTCCGGCCAGCACTTTTTCGCCTACGAATAAAACCGGTATGGTTTTGGGATGAAAACCGTATTTAGATGCTATTGCATGAAACAAATCAAGGTTTTTATCAACAAGGTATTCTTTAAAAGAATAGTTAACTCCGGCTTTTTTGGTTTTTTCCGGTACTAATTCTTTAGCAACGCTTTCGCAAACATGACACCCGCGCTCACCGAACATTACAATATTTAACTTTGCAAATAAATTATTCGAAAAGAATATAAATATTATTAGAATTAAAAGTTTATTCCTTGTTTTCATAATATTGTCCCGTTGTATGTAAACCACTATACGTTTTTAAAATTTCATAAAAAATATACATATTTTACCTTCGGGACAAATATTCAACTTAATTTTTTGTAAAAAAAACGAATTTCATAACATATTATGAACAAACTTTAACAAAATTTTATTCGCAATAGAAAATTAGTGATAGTATAGGGTATATAAGAGAATCACCGCTGTATCTCCCTCTTTTGAGTAAAGAGGGAGGATTAGAAATCATCCCCTATCCCCTTCTTTGAGTAAAGAAGGGGAATTAGTGATAGTATAGGGTATATAAGAGAATCACCGCTGTATCTCCCTCTTTTGAGTAAAGAGGGAGGATTAGAAATCATCCCCTATCCCCTTCTTTGAGTAAAGAAGGGGAATTAGTGATAG
>CAYUYT010000142.1:0-9275 GCA_964449345.1 uncultured Spirochaetia bacterium
GCACATAAATAAGGAGATGAAAACCGGCGAGGGAGCAAAAAACGCTAATGTTTTCATAAAAGTTCAGGGTTTAAATACAAACGCGGATTTAAGTAAATCCCAATTCGAAGAAAGGGGGACTTGAAAAAAAGAAAAGAAAAATGCCCACATTGTAGAGGCGATAATGGCCACTGTCGCCTCTACTGGCAGGTAACGTACCCACCCCTACGCCTAGCTATCTTAAATTTATAATCACAACGTATAAAAAAATCCGCCCTCTTTACTTAAAGTAGGGCTAGGGATGATTTCTCTTTATACCCAAATTTTTACTAATCCTCCCTCTTTACTCAAAGAGGGAGATACAGCGGTGATTCTCTTCCTCCGCATTTGCGGTAAGAAGCCGGGGGATTTCTGTGTCTTTCGTTGTTTATATTAATCACGTGTTGTTGCACGGCAAGTACGGTTGAATTGTATGCCTGCCTAAAAAATATCTCTTACTGTTTTATTTCTTTTTTTTTTGCAGATATTATTAAATTTTATTTTCTTTGAAATTTTAGTATTAATTTTTAAAAAACAAATAATATTTTTAGTCAATGGAACCGGAGTATTTTATGGCAGACAAATATCTCGTTATTGGTACGGGCGCATTAGGTAGCGTATTCGGCGGGCTTTTACAAAAATCCGGTAAAAGCGTCACATTTATAGGCAAGGGTGAGCATTTTGATACCGTTATTAAAAACGGTATTACAATAAACGGAATTTGGGGTGAGAGCAAAATCCATGATATAAACGCATATTATCCCGAAGACAGGTCCAAATTAAAAGATGAAGTTGATGTAATTTTGCTTTGTGTTAAAAGCAATATCACACAGAACGCACTTTCCCCTTTTGCCCATTTATTAAAACCCGGAGGGGTTTGCGTATCAATTCAAAACGGACTTGGTAATGTTGAAAAAATTAGTCAAATCGTAGGTAAACAGCGAACCATAGGGGGACGCGTAATTTTCGGAGTAGAAATAAATACGCCCGGTACTGCAACGGTAACTGTTTATGCGGATAAAGTATTGCTTGGGATGCCGTTTCAAGAAAACGCGAATATTGTACAAAGCGTTGTTAGTGATTTAAATCAAGTCGGTATTCCCACCGACCTTACGCAAAACATCATGGGTTATATTTGGGGGAAAACGCTTTATAATTGTGCTTTAAACCCCTTAGGCGCTATTTTAGGCGTTACTTACGGAGAATTAGCGGATAACCAACATACAGCCGGAATTATGAATAATATAATTAAAGAAATATACGCGGTGGCAAACACAAAAAGCATTGAAATGAATTTAGCTTCCCATGATTTATATATAGAATTTTTCTATAAAAAACTCGTTCCGCCTACGCGCAAACATCATTCTTCAATGTATCAGGATATAAAAGCCGGACGTAAAACCGAAATAGACGCTTTAAACGGAAAAATCGCTCATTACGGAAAAGATTTAGGAATTAACGTTTATTACAATCAAATTATTACGGAAATATTAAAATTTAAGGAATGCGGAATTTAATTTAGCAGGTTTAAGATTTCCTGAAGCGTTGTTATTAATTCCTGTTTTGATATGGGAATAACGTTTTCAGCGTTAATAGTATTTTGATTTATGTTTTGTATTTGATTTTCTGCGGTTGTATTATTTACATTTTTCTGTTTTACGTTGAAATTATTTACCGGAGTTTTTTGTGTAATTATCTGTTCTTCCTGAATTGTTTCGTCAGTTAATGACTTATCAATGGTATTGGATATATTTTGAATTGCCTGTGAAAGTTTTTCTCCGCTTTCTATTGAACTTTGCCCTTGAATTTTAACTCGCGGGTTTGGCTGTGGCAGCTCGGAGTTTGGTTTAGCTGATAAACCGTGATTAAATATTTCAAAGTTAAATTCATCAAAAATTCCGATTCCCTGTTTGTTAAGTTCAAGTATTTTTTGCCTCGCGCCTGGTATTGTATATTTCTCATCATAAACGAGATATTTTATTTTTTTGATTAAGTTAATTTCTCTTATAGTATATTTACGGTGATTTGCGTTATTCGTTATCGGACGGAGAAAATCAAACTCTTTTTCCCAAAAACGTAAAACGTGCTCTTTAAGACCGACTTGGTCTGCAACTTCTCCGATAGAATAATATTTTTTTCCTTGTTTCACGCGTGCCCCCAATACTCGCGTTTAATTTTTCTTTCCATTAATGCTATGGTTGCCTCTTTAGGTGAAATACCTTCAAATAATACATTATAAACTTGCATGGTAATTGGCATATCGATTTTTTTTTGTAGTGCAATTTCCCTAACTATTGTACAAGCTTTTACGCCTTCCGTAACCTGACCGAGTTTTTCCTGAGCGTCTTTAAGACACATACCTTGGGAAAGCATTTTTCCTAGACGCAAATTTCTACCGTGTTTGGAAAAACACGTTGTCATTAAATCACCTACACCTGCGAGGCCGTAAAATGTCCTCTCATGCGCTTTAAATTTTTTTCCGAACCTGACCATCTCAGCAATGCCTCTGGTTATAAGTGCAGATTTTGTATTATCGCCGAATCCCAAGCCGTCAGCTAAACCGGCCGCAATAGCAATTATATTTTTAAGCGTTGATGCGATTTCAACACCTATTGTATCAGTATTTGAATAAATTCTAAAAGTAGGGGTTGACAAAACTTTTTGTATGTATGCAGTTGCTTTCTTTTTGCGGGAGCCAGCAACAATAGCAGAAGGAAGCCCCTTAGCAACTTCTTCAGCATGAGTCGGGCCTAATAAAGGTATTATAGGGTAGCTTTTAGGAAAACAATCAGCTAAAACCTGGCTCATTCGCAGGTATGTGCCTTTCTCAATGCCCTTAGAAGCGCTAATAACAACGGCTTTTCTTTTCAAATGAACAGCGGATTGTTCTGCAACACTTCTCGTTGCATGTGACGGAACTGCAAAAATTATTATATCGGGTTTTTCCGAGAGCACGCTTTCCATATCTCCGGTAAAAACAATTTCTTCAGGTAATTCTATTTCAGGTAAATACCTTTTATTTATTCTCGTTTTGTTCACTTCATTAACAACGCGTTGGTCATATTCCCAAACTTTGACAAAGTTTTTTTGCGATGCAACCAATGCCAAAGCAGTACCCCAACTACCGCCGCCGAGTATTGCTATTTTGTTGTCCGCCCTTGTTCTAAAAATATTCATTTATTTGCCGCTTTTTTGTTTTCCCTTCCTTTTAATTTAATATTCAACGGGATTCCGTCAAAACCGTATTTTTCTCTGATACGGTTTATAATATAATTTTTATACTGAGCCGGACAATTATCCGGATTATTACAAAATAAAACAAAACTAACAGGTGCTGCCATTGGTTGTGTGCCGTAATAAATTTTAAAATTTCCCCGTTTAAGTTTCGGAGGGTTTGCATGAACAATTTCCTGTAAAAAACGGTTGAATTCTCCTGTGTCAACGCGCAATCGGTATTGAAAATTAACTTTAATAATGAGGTTAAGAAGTTTTTTTACGTTTTTACCGTAAATTGCAGAAATATTTATAACGGGAACAAAATGCGCCACAGCAAACTTAAAACGCAAATAATCTTCATAACTTGCAAAAGATTTGTATTCGTGTTTTACCAAATCCCATTTATTGACCGCAATAATTAATGCTTTACCGCGTTGTAAAGCAATTCCGGCTATCTTTTTATCCTGCTCGGTTATATTTTCCTGTGCATCTATCATCAAAACGATAACGTCACTGTGTTCTATGCTTCCGATTGCCCTTCTGACGCTGTAAAACTCGATGTCCTCGGTTACTTTGTTCTTACGGCGGATTCCCGCTGTATCAACAAAGCGAATTTTTTTATCTTTATATTCAATAATTTCCTCAATAGCATCACGCGTTGTACCCGGAACTTCGGAAACAATACTGCGTTCTTCGCCTAAAATAAAATTTAGAAGTGTAGATTTGCCTGTGTTAGGTTTGCCTACGATACTAACATTCACGATATTCTCATCATCAGCATTAAGTATTTCATTAGTTTGCGGAATATTTTGTTTTATTATATCAAGTAACAAATCCATGTTATATCCCTGTAAAACGGAAAAAGGAACGGGCTCACCTAAGTTTAGCTCATAATGTTGATAAATGTAGTTTTCCCGTTTTTCATTATCCACTTTATTAACGAGTAAAACGAAATTTTTACCGGATTCCTTTACTATTTTTGCAAGCTCAACATCATCTCGAGTAACGTCATCGTACTCGCAAAGGAAGAGAATAAAATCCGCCTCGTCCATTGCAACGCGGGCCTGTTTGCTTATAAAATCTTTAAAACTGTCTTCTTTATCCGTTGTAAACCCCCCTGTATCAACGAGTTCAAATTGACTGTTATCAAGAGTGATAACGTGGGAATTTCTATCCCTTGTAACTCCGGGCACAGGGCTGACAATTGCTTTTTTACGCTTAACGAGTTTATTAAATAATGTAGATTTTCCCACATTCGGCCTTCCAACTATAGCCACAACGGGGAGTTTTTTCGTTATTTTTTCCATAGTGATAAAATAAATGCTTAAAGTAAATTAGGCAACTAAAACACGCCCGCAGATGATTTTAAACGTTATTATAATTCAAAAGGTATTTTTATTTTTTTTAACGGTGTATCTATTTCAAAATAACCTTTAAGATTGACTTTTAACTTTTTCCAGTTCTTTAACTTTGCAATTATGCCTACGGCTTTAACTATGTTAAAAGTAACGGGAACGCGAATTATGGTAGATTTATTTTGATCTAGGTTAATTTTTCCGGTTTGCGCGTTAAGTAAATCCTGACCCGAAACATATACGCTGAATTTGCTTCTTGAAACCGCAACAGAAATTGGCATTCGATTCGTTATTTTTAACTGCAAAACAATGCGGTTTAAACCCGTAAAGCGAATGTTTGCTAATGATATTTCGGGAAACTCGGGCACCTTTACGTTGAAAGTTTTTTCAAGCGGAACTTTAACCTGTTTTCCTGCAGCATTTACGTAAAACGTCCCTTTTATTTTTATAGCAACTCTGTCCTTTTTAAACAAATCTTGTAAAATGCCCATTGCGTCTTTGTATTTTATATTAATATCCTGTTTATAATCAACGTTTTTGTTAGGTGGTAATTCAACGGATTCATTGTTTTTTACTTTAACAAGGTGTTTACCTTCAATGAATACAGAGTAATCGTTCTTCACGATAACGAGTTTTTTATTAACTTTGTCGTTGTTTATTGACAAAGCAAGTTCAAGCGTAAAACCCTGCAAATCTATGCTTTTAAATTTTAATGATTTATAACGTATTGAGGGGGCGTATTTTTTTACTAATTTTGCTATTGAACATGCACTAAACATAAAACTTAATATAATTATAAAATAAAACTTTTTCATATTCCAATTATAAACATTATTAATTGCCTGTCAATAAATAAAAAACGCGTTTTCTAAAAAAATATTTTTCCGATTTATACAACGTTCTTTAATAAAAAAAATCAAAAAAGATTAATTCAATTACTTATTTTAATCTTTTTTTTAAAAAATATTCTTTTTTTTGGGTAAGACAGGAAAAATGTGATAGAGTTTATAAATAGAAATATTAAACAAAAGGGGAGAACAATGAAAAAAACGTTGTTTATTCTCACTTTTTTCATATCATCTTTAGTTTTGATAAGTTTTAAGTGTACCCATGAATACACCTTGTTAATGGTTAATAAAAACACTAATGATATATCGCATATAAATTTCCAAAGTACCTCTTGCCCCAGTACTCCGGGTGGAACGAACGTTTTGTCAAGCAATATTTCTCAGGGTGAAAAAAGAAAAATTACCGAATTAAATGAATATTCCGGGGTTTATTGCTGCGTTTATAACAGCGGAAACCTTTTAGTAGGAAGCGTTTTTCTTGAAGGTGACCAGGATTACGTTTTAGTTTACCGCTTGGACGGTTCATTCGGCAAAGGTGATTTATCGTATCTATTTGAATAATAACGGAGAACTATTATGAAAAAAATAATATCGGGTTTAGTTTTAATATTAATATTAGTTTCAAATATATTCGCACAGCAAGAAGAAGACATACGAGAAAGCCCTCACGATGTTGAATTAGTTGAAAGAGAAGCACAACACGGTTTTAAACGCTATAACATAGGTTTTAAACTCGGTTTGGGGATGACAAAATTAACAGAAAAAAATACCTTCAAACCAACGGCTTCATCAGTTTTTCGTTTGGGTTTCACGTTTGGGGGGTTTTTTACATTTAACATTAATCAATTGGTGGGAGTTTCTTTTGGTCTTTCTTATCATTTGATACAGGGGACATGGGAAGATACAACGAATACCGTAAATAACAAAATTACAGACTTCGTTTTATGGTTAGCTCCTGTACTAAACTTTGGCATGGTTAGCATTTTTGCAGGTCTTGAAATAGTAATCAACCTAACTGCCTCACAAGAGCTTGAAAATGATAATTTTGAGCCGGATATTCCTGATATACGCACGCCGTTTTTAAATTTTATCTGCGGGGTTCAATTCACTATGCCCGGAAAAACTTCATTTTTACTTGGAATCGAGTTTAAACACGGTATAATGCAAATCTCAAAATATCTTGACGGTGTTTATGAAATGGGTATTTTTCTCGTTTTGGGGTTAAAATTCGGATTTTAAATAAAGCTTTTTTGTTTCACTTCAAACTATATCTAATAACGTGGCAATATATATTATTATCCAAGTATTTACCAGGTTTTTATTCCCAATAGAGCTACATTGAGCAATGCCGCCTCTTAAATAACGTAAAAAAGGTTAGTTTCATTGAAATAAAAAATAAATTGAATTTCGGTTTATTAATTTCTGTATAAATCTCAATGGCACGGAGGAACAATAAAAAATATTTCTGCGGTTCAAAAATTATTGGTATAATTTGGATTTTATACTCTTTGATTTGAATTACTTTGCATACCGCAATAATTTTTGCTATAATTTATATACTATTATGATTTTTAAATCAAAACGATAAAAATTTTAATTTCCTTTCAACTAACGGTTCAAATCGTTAGTTGTTTTTGAATTTATGTTTTTACCGGTTTATACCGGCAAAATGCGGAGAGAATATGGTCAGAAAAGCTAAATTATCGGATGTAAAAGACATTCATACCCTAGCTATGATATTTGCTAAAAAAGGGGAAATGCTAGCGCGTTCATTTGCGCAGATTTACGAATGTATTAGAGATTACTTTGTATTTGAAAAGCAGGATAAAGTGCTGGGTGTTTGTGCACTTCACGTTACATGGGAAGATTTGGCAGAAGTGCGTTCCCTTGCAGTTGCCGAGCAAGGACAATTAATGGGTATTGGCCGCGATTTGGTAAAAGCGTGTCTTAAGGAAGCAAAGTCTTTAGAAATTAAACGCGTTTTTGCATTAACATATAAACCCGGATTTTTCGGGAAACTCGGATTTAAAGAAATTGAAAAAAGCGAACTCCCTCATAAAGTATGGGCAGACTGTATAAATTGCCCTAAATTTCCTGATTGCGATGAAATTGCTATGATTACTGAAATATAAAAGGAAAGTTAAAAGCCCGGCATAATATATTAGTAATATTGCAATTGAATTTACCGGGCAGAAACAACGAAAAAGTTAGCTCTTTTTTGTTGAAGAAGAAGTGCTGGACTTTTTACTGCTTGATGCAGAGGTTTTTTTCCCAGAATCTTTGGGGGAAATCCATTCAGAAATTGTTTTAGCTGAACTCGTTGCTAATACTGTAAGCCCTTTGAATATTTGCTGAAAACCATCGCCTACTGTATTAAAACCATCTTTATACTCTTTTTTCTTTGACTCGTCAAAAGCATAGTCTTCAATATTTTTTTGAAGTTTTTCAGCATATTCACTAACTTGCTGAATACTTTTTTCATAAGTGTCTTTAAGCCATTTTTGAATTTGATCCCAGTTTTGCATTTTTATATCTCCTTAAAATGTTATAAAGCAATTTTGCTTTGATTTAAAAATTAGTATTATTAATATTAACATAAGCATTGTAAATTTGTCAAATTACTTATTAATATAAATTTATATTAAAAAAATAATTAAAATTATAGGTATTAAATATGCAATTATATACAAAAATTTTTGATTTTTCCAAGCCATGGACGGCGAAAAAAACTGCTCTCGTATTGATCCACGGTTTAGGGGCGAACTTAGAAATGTGGTTTTTGCAAATACCGGATTTTGCTAAGATAATGCCGGTTATCACAGTGGATTTGCCGGGATGCGGTAAAAGTCCTTATTGTAAAAATTCAATGCAAATTGAAAATATTGCAAAATCCCTGAAAGATACTCTTTCCGTAAAAAATTATCAAAATTACGTTTTCTTAGGAATATCATTAGGCGGGTTCATTGCCTTAGAGATTGCAAATTTATTCCCCAAAATTACTGCCGGGGTTATCTTTGCATCTACGCCCTATGGTTTTGACGAACAAATAAAACCGGCACTATTTGATAAAATAAAGCAATACAAAAAAATGAGTGTTGAACAAATCGCAAAACAGCGCATCCCAAAAGCTTTTCACGCTCCTTTTGATAAACGCGTTATTCCTTATCTCGTTAATATGATTTCACAAACAAACCACAACGTATACCTTGAATATGCAGAAGCGCCTCTACATTATACCGCTCGGAAACAATTTAAAAACATACAATGTCCTGTTCTCGTTGTAACGGGAAATGAAGATAATTTAGGCGGACCGATTGAAGCGGAAAAAATTAAAAAAGATATACCCCATGCCGTAGTAAATATATTGCATGAAACAGGGCACGCCAGTTCAATGGACAACCCCGTAAAATTTAATGAAAGCGTAAAACATTTTTTAATTAATAAAATACAAATAGAAATTTAAATATTTTCTTAATTCGTTTGTTATATGATTTCGTTTTAAACTATGAAAATTTATTAAACAGCAGAGGAGCAGAAACAACTGAGGTTTCATAAAAGTTCAGGGCTTAAATACGAACGCGAATTTGAAAAATGCTTCTGAATCCCCCTTCGAGTAAAGGGGGACTTGAAGAGGAGAAATCCCTGCCCGAACTTTTACTAATTCCCTTCTTTACTTAAAGAAGGGCTAGGGATGATTTTTTCTACTGCCCCTACGGCGAGGCATTAAACCACCGCCCTCTTTACTTAAAGGGGGCAGGCGGAAGAAACGTGTGGAGAAAAAACCCGGGGGATTTCTCTTATTCTCAACTCTGCGTTCTCTTGCGTGCTCTGCGGTTTA
>CAYUYT010000143.1:0-9244 GCA_964449345.1 uncultured Spirochaetia bacterium
CTTTTTTACGTTGAATTTAAACAACCGCTTACCCTCACAATTAGTGTAGTAAATAAAATCGTTTTCCGCAAAAACAGGCGTAAAAGGATTTCCGGGTTTAAACCTCCATTTTAGCCCGCCGGAAAAAGCGGAAATAGCGTGAACTCCATTTGCCGGAGAAGTTATTATAATATTATTTTTTATAAAAAACGGGGCATGAATTAAATTTGAACCGTAAGAATATTTCCATTTTAAAAAACCTTTTTCTTTATCGATTGAATAAAAATTTCCGTTTGCCGAAGCAAAAAAAATACTATGGGCTTTACCTATAATTTTTCCCGTTATGGCTTTGCCTGTAGAAAAATTAAAAATACTTTTTCCTGTTTTTTTATCAATACAATAAACATTTCCGTCATTGCTTCCTGCATAAACATATTTTTCGCTTAAATAAAACGTTGTATTGACTTCTGCCATTGTTTCAAATTTCCACTTTGTTTCTCCTGAATCCAAATCAAGGGCAACGACATTATTGTCTTCCGAACCGAAATATACGTTCTCATCGCCTATTACTGGAATGGACACAAAATCATCTTTAAACTTTCTAGTCCATTTTTTATCAATATTTCCGTTTTCCATTGAATAAAGGGAAATTGACCGGAATCCTGTAAAGATGACTATTTTGTTTCTGTTAATCAAAGGAGTTTTTCCTTTTCCGTAAGTATTAATTCTTTTTAAAATATTTCCGTTTTCAGGATTAATGAGGAAAGTTGTGCGTAAATCTCCGGGTACGATTAAAACGTTATCTATAAGAACAGGTGCATGGGAAAAATCATCGTTTAAAAATTTTTTCCATATAACCTTACCCGTTTTTGCATCGAGTGAGAATAAATAATTATCTTTCCTTGCGACAAAGACTTTGCCTTTATATTCTTTAATTCTTTCCGAATATTTTATTCTTCCTATGGGAAAATGCCATAGATAACGGGCATCACTTGCGTTTATGCAATATAATATGCCTTTTATATTTACATATAATCTTTGATTTGAATTAATGCGTTTTTTTACCCGTACATTAGGCGTTGCCAGTATTTGGTGTTCGATTTCAACTTTGCGGTATCCGGTTTTCCCGTAATATCCTTTCGTTTTCCAGTAAATTTCCGCAAAAATTAAATTAACGAATGTAAAAATAAATATTTTTATAATAACAGCTTTTTTCATAATGCTTTATTCGCCGTTTTGTTCTCCAAAATTAATATTTCCGCTTGAATATTTATTTTTATAAATATCTGAAATGCGGCCTTTATAAAACTGAATACCGAGCATAAAGTTTAATTTTTTATAAAATTCATACCGCGATAGTTTGTTTTTATTATAAAAGTACAAATGATTTGAAAAAAGCGTTCCGTCTGTCGAATAAGTAGCTATCTCCAAATCTCTTCCCTGTTCGTTACCCCTAATAATGTGAAATAACACGGGCTCGTTAGTTTCAACTCTGTTAAATTTAATAAACATTACTTTATCTTCATTCGACCGTATAACTTTTCCGAAAGCGAAAATCTTTTTATCATCGTCTAAAAGTTTTATGCTTTTAAGAATGTTTTCAGATGAATAAAAAAATTCCATATTCATTCGGCCTCGTGATGTATCAATAACGCTAATTTTTTTAAGCATTTCATCTGCGTTAAAATAGCCGATGAATTCTGTTTTGTTTTTTTCGTTTATAAATTCAAATGCAACGCGTTTGTCATTTTTTTTAGAATAGTAAACTTTATAGCAAAACCTTTTATATGAAATTTCAACTATTTCATTGCTGAAATTTTGTGTATGAAAGGAAAACAAACGAAAACATTTATTATGAAAATTATCGCTATTTAGTATTCCCTGTTTTGAACTCTCACAAGAAAAAAATACAATAGCAATAATTAAAACGGAAAACTTTTTCATATCTATTGATTATAATAATTGTAAAATTATTTTGAAAGCAAAATTTTTAAATAATTAACAACAATTGTTTCTATACGCAGGAATTTTATATATTTTTAATATTGAAATAAAAATGCGAAATTAATAGCAATAGTTTTTTATGGAGTTGAAGATGAAAAAAAATGTTTTAATTCTAGTTACATTTTTAATAATACTTCTCTCTTGTTCTTCTGACGATAAGACAGAAAAAAATAACAATATTAAAAAAGGTGCTCTAGAATTACAACGTGAAATGCTTTTCATTCTTGAAAAAAATGTTGATAATCCGCAAAATGCTTTAAAAGAACTTGACGAATATTACAAAAAGTATTCATCTGTATTAAAAAAACAATTAATTAACGCAAAAGAAAATCAAAGCTCTGTTTCGGACGAATATAAAGCGTCAATGTCCGGGAAAGAAAAAAAATTATATGCAAGGCAACAAATCGCGATTAAAAAAATATTAAAACTTGAGCCAAATTTTAACATGAAATTTATGCTTATTTTAAAAAAATACGGGTTATCTTCAAATAACTAAAGCCGGATTCCGAAAAATATTTCAAAACAAAACCGATACAAATTTAATTCCGCAACTTTAGCATCGGAAGGTTGGCCACCGGGGTCATAAACACGAAGTCCCTGTGAATTACTATAGTAAAGTTTGCTTTCTCCCTGTGAAAAGTTTTCTAGCTTTCCAAGATAAAATCTTATACCCATACCTACCATACCTGCATCCAGAACAAAAGCTATACCGGCTCTTAGGTTGCCGAATAATGACGATTTAGTTGCCCGTTGTTTTGATAGTGTTAAAGCGCCGGTATTATAAACGTGCGTATAATCCGCTGCTATTACGCCAATACCGCCTCCAAAATAAACGCCAAAAGCAAAAGTGTCCTGATATAGAGGTAAAATATAAACTGCATTAACGCTTAAATTAAATAAATTTAAAGTATAGCGCCATCCCGGGTCCTTATCCCACATCCCCTCCCAGCTTATTTCAACGGTTATGAATAAGCTTTTGATTGTTGGAATAAATAAACTCATTGTACCGCCAAACATACCGGATTCGCCTGCAAACGGGCCTAAACCATGATTTAATATGTAAAGCAACGAAAACGCTTTGCAAATAGTTATCCGTAAAAACGTTTTCCCTGTTTTTAACTATGATTTCCCCTGAAAAACATTCAAACTCCCAGTTTTCATATAGAATTTCCCAGTAACTATCATCTTCGGGTATGTATAAATCCCATTTTACCAGACAACTATTTTTGTAATCATAAAAATAGCTTCTATGCAAAACGGGAATATCATCATTATGGTTATCAATATGGTATTCCCTAATGTTAATGTATTTTTTATTTTTATGATAAACAGCAGTATACATCTTTTTTAAAAGGTAACGCGTTTTTTCAAGTTCAAAATATTTGGCAGTATGCCAATTGCCTTTTTCATTCAACAATAAGACATAATAATTTTTCGTGGTGGATAAATCTTGTTTTTTAATTTCGGATATAAAATTAATCCTTGAAAAATTATCCGTTTCCATTTTTAAGAAATATTTTTTTTGTTTTGTTTTAAACTCGGGAATGTCAAGTGAACTATTTTTGAGAATAAATTTAAAAACATTTATTTTAATAAAAAAGCGGATGCTCTCATTAAAAGTAAATTTCATAAAATAATAATTATTATGAACCCATATCATTTCTTGTTTTTTGTTTGTTTTTTCGTATTTAATATAGATTTCAAAAGACCTTCTGCCGTAATATTCAACGCAAACAAGGCGGTCTTTTATATCATAATGAGCAATGTACCCGTCAAGAGGCCTGCGGGGAAGTTTTTCGCCCGGAAAAGTTATTTTACCGTCAAAAGTAAAACGCATTTTTTTAAAATACTGCACCCGAACTGCGGTTTTTTTATTAACATAATTAACTTTCTCTTTTTTGCTATGCTTTTTTGATTTTTGCTTTTTATTTTTAGCTTCAGTTTGTTTTTCTTTAATAGGAGTATAAGGCGAAAAATTTTCCGTTGTCCTTGAATTGTACTCATCGTGGGGATTTACAAACTGTGAAAACAATTTCGCAGTAATTAAAAAGAATAAAATAATAAAAACTTTTCGCATAACTTAAATTATACTTCTTTATGATTAATAATTCTAAAATTTTTATTTTTTATTTTCATAAAAAGAATTTTTTGTTTCGTCGAACGAAACAACGCTTTCAATACTATTCTTGTGCCAAAAATAAAATATATAACTAAAGAGTAAACTTATAAAAAAACAAAGAAGTAATGTTAAAACGTTATTTCCTATTGCTATAAATGATTTGAAAATAAAATAAAGTAACGCTACACCTATTGAAAAATGAATTAGATAAAAAATTATTACGTTTATGAAATTATAATTACCCGTCTTTAGAAAATTTTCATACTTTTTATAATCCAAAATCAACGCTTGATCAATTTCGTATTTGCCTAAAAAATATTTACGCGCAGCATTTTTTAGATAAATATAGGAAAGTTTATCGCCTGCTAATTTTGTTATTAGGGCGTGCATAAAAACTCCGAAAATATAAATTATAGCGTAAAGAATGAGATGTGAATAATAATATATATCTATATTTTTTATGCCAAATCGGAAATAATGAATAAAAAAACCAAAAGCGCCGGAAAAAAGTGCTATTATCGAGTAAAAAACAGAATAAAAATCAATTTTTTTATCAAGCCGGTTAACGCAGCCCTGAAAATTATTTGAATCGTTTATTAGAAAATCTTCGTAATGTTTAACAGGATTGCCTTTAACCGTAATGCTTTGGTTAATCCTTGCCGTATCTTTAACAGGCATTAAAATTTACTCCCGTAAATATATTTTCCCTTATTAATTATCGGCAAGGTTTTTACCGTTTGCAGATAAAAAAAACTAAATTAGAAATTTTGCCTTGGGAAAATTAAATTTCTACGCTTGAACAAGCATTGATATTGACTATGATTTGTTTTCGTTATCTTCATTAGATGTTAATTTAAACTCATGAAATAGCTCTTTAATATCATCCGCCATTTTCTTAAGTTCAGTAGTAGAGCCGGCGAGCTCTTCGGAAGCCGCGCCAACTCTCTGTGCAACGTCATCAATAGTTTCAACGGCTTTTCCTACATCATCAGCGTCTGCTTTTTGTTCCATAACTGATTGCGTTATCTGCTTTATTAAATTATCGTTTTCCTGAACAGCTTCAATTATGGTATTGAAAGCTTTCCCCGCATTCATAACAATATCCGTACCGCTTTTAACATCACTGAAATTAGTGTTTATTAACTCTTCAATTTTTTTGGAGTTTTCCGTGCTTTTTTTAGCCAAGCTAGACACTTCATCAGCTACAACGGCAAAACCCTTTCCGTGGTGGCCTGCTCTTGCCGCTTCAACCGAAGCGTTCATTGCAAGCATATTTGTCTGGAAAGCTATTTCGCTTATTACGCTCAATATTTGATGTATCATTTTTGAGTTTAAGTTTATTTTCTGCATACTGTCTATTGTAGTATCAATGTGTTTTTTACTATTTTCGGAAACGCCTTTTAACTCTTTGGATTTTTCGTTTATATCTCTGGAATAATTCGTTATCTCTTCTATCATATCGGACAATTTATTCATGGCCATTGATGCCTCATCAACGCTTTCTATCTGGCTTTGTGAGCCCATTGAAAGGTGTTCTGCCGCCTCTGAAATTTCAGCAGAACTATTCGCCATTTGATTGGATGCTTTCATCATCTCGGATATTATTTTACGCAAGTTAACCTGCATATCCGTTATGGAGTTCATCAAGTTGCCAATTTCGTCCCGTCGTTTTGTATATTTGGTTTTTGTTGATAAATCTTTTCTTGCGATATTTGAAGCAATTACAGCGGCTTTTTGTACGGGCCGGGCAAATCTTAATACCGTAATAAACGTTATTATGAATGATACAATGGCTGCTAAAATTGCACCGATAATTAAAGTTCGTCTGATTTCACTAAGCTTTGCAAAAAATTCATCTTCATATAGCCCCGAGCATATAACCCAGTTCCATGGGCGGAAATATTTCATCAAAACGATTTTTTTCCTTGCCGAAGGGTCGGTAGGGTTTTTCCATAAATATTCATATTTTACTATTTCATCCGGTTTTGCTGTGTCTATTTTCCCGTTTAAATAACTTATTTTTTGCCCAACGCGTTCACCCTTAAAGTTTTTAGCTTTCCAAACGTTTAAATTGCTAATGCTAGGGTGAAAAATTTCATAAGCTTTGCCTTTTTCATCTCCGGCCGGAGTTCCTTTTATTGCCCAGACATAACCTGATGAGCGAATTTTAATAACAGCAGTAGAGAAATCATAAATTATTCTAACTTTATATTTACTATTAATTACTTTGCGTTGCTCTTCGGTGTTTAAACTGTTGTACTTTTCCATTAATTCTCGTAGAAACCCGAAAGCCGTTATAACGAACATGGATTTATTCTTGTCGAATTTGCCTATCTGATGATTGCCCTGCAAAATTATTTCCTCAATAATTTTAATATCATCATTCTTTTTGGGTTCGTATCCGAATAACTTTAAACAACCATGTAAATCCTCCGTTGTTTTTACTTTCATCCATACTTGTTTTACCCTGCCTGATAAAAACAAACGAATATCTTCAAAGGCTTTCTTTTTAGTTATTTTTCCGCTTTGCACAAGAGAATAATAATGCTTAACTAGAGAATAACCGCCTTCTAACGTGTCTTTTATCTGGCCCATTCCCGCACTTTCCATACCGTAGCGCGCTAGATTGAAGGATAAATAACCTACTACGCCCAAAGATAAAACTGATGTTAATACAACGATTAAACTTAATTTTGTTTTTATTGACCTAAAAAAAGATACTCCGGTTTTCATAATTCTCCTGTGCACATTATAAAGAAATGAATATATTTAATTGTCGACATATAATAAAAATTTGTTGATACAAAATTAATATTACTGGTTTTTTATTAAATTATGCAAAACGCATTCATATAATACTGTATTTGCTTACTAAATACTTAATATTAGTAAAGATAAGATTATTTCTTAATGGAATTAAACGGTTTATACTCCATTGCTTTTTTTAACGGACTGGCGCATTTAAATATGTTGTCCAAAAATTGAGAATTATGGGAATATATCTTTTCAAATGCATTAACGACTTCAGGATTAAATTGAGTACCCATATTATTTATAATTTCTTCTACAGCTTTATGTTTATCTACGAAAGTTCTATAAGAACGCGTTGTTGTCATGGCATCATAAGTATCTGCAACTGCAATAATTGCCGCGCCTATGGGTATTTCATTTCCCTTCAACCCTTCCGGGTAACCTTTACCGTCATATCGTTCGTGATGATAACAAATAATATCTTTCATTTTTTTATATTGAGGCATATAGGAAAAAACACCTGCACCGATTTGGCTGTGCTGTTGCATAACAAAATATTCACTCTGCGTGAGTTTACCCGTTTTCAACAAGATGCCATCGGGTATGCCTATCTTCCCGATGTCGTGCAAATGCCCTGCAATATGTATAAATTCCTGTTGATTTTCATCTAAGCCCATCACCTTACTTATCTCTAGAGCAAGATGGGCAACCCTTTCAGAGTGCCCTGCTGTGTATATATCTTTTGCTTCAAGAACACGCGCTAAACCCTGCGCGAAATCATGAAATGAAATATTATTAATTAACAAATTATTCATATAATTCTCCAGGGGAAAAAAATCAATTTTTATTATTGATTTTAATTATCAATAATATAGCCATACAACAAGGGCAAATAAAGATAAATTTTTAATTTTTATTAAATACACCGTAATATTAAAACGTTGTTTAACCATATAACTTTAATTTGTTGCGAAAAACATATTGTGGGGAAGCATATATGCGTTTCTTAACGGGTTTTACCTTTTTTGTTTTAAAAGAAAAATTCTGTAGTTTAAAGATTAATATGGTATAAGCGTTATTTAAAAAGCTAAAGTAATTATCAAATCATGCGAACATAATAACAGCCGGAAATAAAAAGGAGCGAGTTATGGCAATGAACAAATTCTACTCGTTCTGGATTGAGAATACAAGGAAGGCATTGGATTACAGTTATTTGATGATGGACAGCTTTCTTTGTTTTGCTAGAGACATGGTATCGTAAAAGAAATCCGGCATAAAATCGGGTATAACCGGGATGGCAAAACCATGCCGGTTTTTTTTATTCAATATCGTCTTCCGATTCAATTATATTTAGTTTTCTAATTATTCCCGTAAACTCAAACGAGTCTAAAATTGTTTCCGAGGCGTTTAAAATGTATAATTTTGAATCGAATTTTTCGCTTATTTTCGTTGCCCCCATTAAAAGCCCTATTCCGGCTGAAGCAAAAACGGTTATATCACTCATTTCAAGGCAAACGGGTTTTTCCTGTAATAAATAAAAAATTTTATCCTGCAATAACGTATGAGTGAAAGACGTTACTTTACCGATTACTTTGATTAAAGAATATTTTTCAAAATCCTTCTCAATAATTTCAAGTTCGTCCATGATAATTTCCTCGAAAATAATAATGAAATTTTAATACTTTGAGATTAGTTTATCAACAATTATACATTCGAAAAGTAAAAAATCATTTTACTTAAAAAAGAATAATACATTTTAAATTATTGCTTTGATATAAAAAGAATTCATATTACTATAATAAAAAAAAAGCAGGCTGATTATGCCCTCAGGTAAAACTCACGACATAGCTAACGTAATAATTATTCTTTTCGGGGTAACTTTAATAATTTCATACAACGTATTATCACAGCATATGGACGAGGATATTTTCCAAAACTGCCTTATACTTTTTGTCTGTGCTTACGCTTTTTCAACATTCTTTTTAAGCCCTGATTTGGATTTAAAAAGAAACCGTTCAAAATTAAACTGGGGTTTCTTGCGATGGATTTGGCGGCCTTATTCAAAAGTATTTAAACATAGAGGCATTTCTCACTCTTTCATATGGGGAATACCAACGCGTTTAATTTATATCTACGCAGTATATTTTATCTCACTTGTGATTTACTTTTTTCTCGTTGATATTGATTTCCATGAATTGCCGTTTTTGTTCGTTGAAACAGAGGAAATCCGCTGGCAATACATTGCCGCACTCTTACTCGGTATATATATTCCTTCCTTTTCGCATACTTTACTTGACCTTGCAGTAACGGGTATAAAACGAGGTCCTGTTAAGAAAAAAAGCAAAAAGAAATAAAGCATTTTAAAACGGATATTATAATTAATAATTTGTC
>CAYUYT010000144.1:0-9230 GCA_964449345.1 uncultured Spirochaetia bacterium
TAAGAGAAATCCCCCGGTTTAATTATCCGAAATGTTACCACTAATGCCCCCTTTACTAAAGAGGGCGGTTGTTTCATGCCTCGTTGTAGGGGCAGGTACGTTACCTGCCAATGACGCCTGAATAAAGTAAAAAAGGTTAGTATTATTTAAATAAAAAAAGAATCGAATTTCACGTTTATGGTGAGCGCAAAAATTTGTTCTTAAATACGTGAATTTGGAAATTAGCGTTATATAGTAAATTCATCGCCTGTTTCAAACAAATTTTCAATTTCGTTGATTTTATCGCCTAACGGGTCGTCAATGCATTCTATAACGATAATCGTTCTGTCGTCATTAGGAGGCCTTCCGTTGCAAAACTCTTCCACTTCGTTGTTAAGTTTTTCCGCAAACTCGCTTCCCGATAAATTTTTGTTATCAAAGAAGAATTGGTTAAGGCGTTCTTCTTCATAGAATTCACCGTCCGGGTCGCGCCTTGCTTCAACAATACCGTCAGTAAAAAACATTACTTTGTCGCCTTTTTCCATTTTAATAGTTTCGTATCCGTAATCAGCTTCGTCAATTGAACCTATAAAAAAACCGTCGGATGTTATTTGTTCTAATTTATTCGTTTTCTTATGATGCCATAAAGCCATTTGATGCCCTGCGTTTGTATACTGAAGTTCGTTTGTTCTGGCATCAAAAATCCCAAAAAATGCTGTAAGATAGAAGCCAATATCGCCGATTGCTTCGTATATTTCGCTGTTTGATTTTTTACAAACCTCAGCAGTATTAGGGGAAGTCTGGCTGTGAGAGCCGAATGAAACTTTTGCCATGGTAGTTATAAGCGCCGCCGGTACTCCGTGTCCTGAAACATCAACAACGAGAAAACCGATTTTTTTAGATTTGGAAATAGGAATAAAATCATAGTAGTCTCCCGAAACTTCAGCCATACTTTGTAATTTTGCCCCTACGTTTACGTTCGGATAATATGGAAACTGTTTAGGCACAATACCTGCCTGAATATTTGATGCAACTTTGAGTTCCCTTTTCATTTCTTTGTTGATTTCTTCCATTTTATTAATGGAACCTTGCAATTCATCGTTTGCTTTATTTAACTCTTCTGTTCTTTGCTGCACTTTTTTATCAAGTTCGTCGAACAGACGTACTTTTGAAAGAGCAATAGATATTGTGTTGGTAAAAATGGTTATTCTGTTTGTATCTCTATCTACAATGCGTTTATGCTGTTCGCCATAACCGACTTCAATGTATCCTGATGTTTTTTCGTCTTCAATAATTTTCGTTATTATTACTTCGTTTTTAACGGCTTTATTTTGGCTATATTCTGCTTTTGTAATTAGAAATGATAACTCCTCGTTAGCTTGCTTAAAAGTATTTAGGTGTTGGCTGTTATTTTGGAGTTTTTCGTTAAATTCTTTATAGTCCATATTTTGTTCTGACCCGTCTTCATACTTTGCGGATATTAATTTAGGTATTCCGTCTTCAATGATGTAAAATTCTGCTGACTGAAAATCCAGAAGGTCAACGCAGAATTCAGGAATTTTTTGAAACAATTGGTCTAATCTGTAAATTTTTTGTACTGCTTCACCAACATTTGTGAATATTTCTAAGTCCTTTACCTGTGCATCGAGAATTTCTTTGTCTTTTCGTATGTCAGTTGATTTTTCATAAAAGTCTCGTTCGGCTTTTTTGTAAAAAATATTTTTAGCCGTAGTATAATTTTTATAAAACCTTTCAAGAAGTTCCTGAGATTGAGGGTTTTTCGGATTCCAGCTATAATAAGGCAAGCGGTCAATAATTTGTTTGTCAACAAAATCTAATTTTACCATTAGATCCATAAATTCAGGCAATTCCTCTGGTTTTTCATATTTTTCTTTTAATTCTTCAATGCTCACTGACTGTATTTCATTTTCTTTTATGTAAGCAAAAAATTCGATTTTATCAGGATCCGTAATAAGAGATTTTAAAAAATCCAGTATTTCTTTATTTTTTGATTTGACCTTAGTTTCCTGTTTCATTTTGGCCTCACTTATTTTTGTATTTTTGTGCTGTAAAAATAACCTCAATTTTACCGTTGCTTCGCTTTTTTAAATAAACGGTATCGAAGTTATTTATCCATTTATTTTTGCCGACTTTTTTATAATTTTTATTGAGTTTGGTTTTTATTTTACTTTCGCTTTCATTTGAAACTTCAATAATTCTATATAGCCGGCCTCTCCATCTATAATTATTATTATTATCGGAAAAAATGTATTTTATAATCGAATTTTCCTTTGTAGTTTCAATTATTTGCGTTGTACTTATAACGTCAAAATTTCTATTTTCCTGTTTAAGAATTTTTCTGACTCTAGGCATATTCATCCTATATTCAACCCCGCTTCGCCCTCTATAAAGACCTGCCCGCCTTTTAAAAACTACCTTGGAAACAATTTTTGGTTTGGAAAAGCTTATAAAATTTCTTTTTAAGTCAAATTTTTCCGCTACGTTAGGATATTTGTTTTTAAAAATTTTCCATATTCTTTGGTTAAAAGTGATTTCAAGCATTAAGTAAGCGCTTCCAGATTTTCCCCTCATTTTAAGGTTGGAATTAATGCTAGAGTAAGCTTCTTTGATAGTAATATGTCCGAAATAATTAATTTTACCGGGTATAACTTCAAAGTATAATTTTTTTCCGGTGATGAAATGCGTTGCGGTTCTTGCGCTATTACCACCTTCGTAAGCCGTGCCCTTAATATTTTCAAGTTGATAATATCCTTTTTTCAATTTGAAAAAAAATACATTATCGTCATTTTTTGAAATATCAATTTCACTCGTTTCATTATTACCCACAATATCAAATGAAAGGCCTTTAACCGTAACGGTATTTAAAAATTCAAAGCTTAAAATGCAAATACCTTCTTTATCGGTAATTTTCTCATCGCTAGAAATTGAAGTTAAGCTTGAGCAACCTATAAGAAAAATTATTGCAATCAATATATATTTTGTTAAAATTTTATTTCTCATCATTTTTTTATCCCGTTTATTATAAATTATTGTTACATTAGTGTCAATTTTTTTATTAATATAAATGTATATGTTAATTCAATCAAACACTAATTTAGAATATTTATATCAAAATCAAAATAATATTGAAATTTTAAAAAGCAAAACAGGAAAACTAACATTAAAACAAGCCGGGCTTTTTATTCATAGTAAGTATAATCCTGAAAAAGAAGCAATAAAAGTTGCTGACATTCCAAACCCGGATAATACTTCGATTATTTTTGTATTAGGTTTAGGCCTCGGTTATCACATTAATGCAATAATTGACAAAATGCAAAAAAGGGAATATACTCTTTTTATTTTCGAAAAAAATATTAACGTTGTTAAGCTATGTATGGAAAACTCTTTATTGGATTTTATAAAAAAAGATAACGTGTTTTTATTTGCCGGAGATAGTGCATTTGAAAGTTTTAGCGAACACTGCAAAACGTTGTATATAAATCAAATCAAAGGTTATAGAGTTATTAAATTAAATCCGGCGGTCAAATTAAATAAACAATATTATCAAGGACTAATTGATAATATTTCATCAGAACTTTCCGTTCTTTTTATGAATGCTTTCACGCGCTTTGAATTACAGCGGTTGTGGATCGAAAATATAATTGAAAATTCTCCTGCAATTATTAACAATTTACTGCGTATAAAAAAGAAACCTGAATGTCCTGCTGCCGTTGTTGCCGCCGGTCCCTCGCTTAAATATTCTATTGAAACTTTAAAAAAAATACAGAAAAATGTATGGATATTTTGCGTTGATACTGCATTAGGGGCTTTAAGTGAAACGGGAATAATACCTGATTTTGTTATTTCTTTGGATTCTCAAATTCATAATTTAAAAGATTTTTATTCCTCAAATAAGCATAAAAGTAAACTTTCCGTTATACTGGGAGCAAGCTGTTATCCTGGCATACAAAATATGGCCGGAGATGTTTTCTTTTTTACAGGTTTAAAAGATGATTTACTAATTAAAGAAATTGAAAAAATTACTCATTCGCAGATATTGAAAATTGACGTTGATGTTTCGGTTACTAGCGCGGCTATTAATCTTGCTTTAAAAGCCGGTTTTGAACACATTTTTTTGTTCGGTCTTGATATGGCTTATATTAACGATATGACACATATTCAATCAAGCCCCATTTATAATAATTTTTTATATTCCTCAAATAAATTTTCAACTTTACCATTAAAATTTATAAATATTATTCGTCAACGAAACACTTATAAAAAAGGTAAGCTGAAAATTGATTTTAATACAAAGGCATTTAAAAAAAATCTTGAAATTTTAATTCAAAATAGCAAAGCTAATTTTTATTTTTCGGGTTCGGGGCAAAATATAGCCGGTGCAAAGCATTTGCCATATAACGTTGATATAAGTTTTTATAAGATACATGAAAAAAGCGGAGCAATTTTTATAAAAGAAAAAGCCCGTAACGAAAATCTTTATGGTTTTTTCTCGGATTTTTTGAAAGAATTAAAAATTTTTTATGAAAAACTTTATAATTTTAAAGAAAATGTTGATGAAATACTAAATTTTAAATCTGCTTTGCAGAAGAAATATCCTTTTATAAAAAACTATTTTCTTCAAGATGATCTGTATTTTGAGCGTTCTGAAAGCGGAGATAAAATGAAGAAAAATACTTTATACGTTTTATCTTTGTTAAACAGAGTTAAAAAAGTGGAAAAAAGCGTTTTACGCGCTTTACATAAATTAAAATCTTCCCACAACGCCAATGTTAATTAAAATACCTTTAAAGAAATACTCTTCATTTTTGTTAACCAGGTCCGGGGATGTACCTTCAACTGGAATAAAAGCTTTTCCAAGCCACATATACCGAAATTCAAATTGAAAAGAAACCGGCCAATGAGTGAAAAAGTTAATACCGAATATTATAGAAAAAATCAAAGACGTTTTTTCATAATCGCCGGCATCAATATTAATAATATTAGCGCCTGCTCCTATTCCTAAGTAGGGAGAAATATATTTAAACCGCCTGAAAAAATTATAGTGTATATTTATAGCAATGGGAAAAATTGTTATTGTTGTTTCCCCCTGGTTTTTTATTCCGTCTTCAGTGTATTTCAGCTTCATGTTTATAAGTCCGGTTTCAAGCTCAAAATCGAAATTATTTAAAACGTGTTTATCAGGGAAATGATATTTATAAGCAAAGAAAAAAGAGAAAATCATTTCTTTTTCAAGGTTAGAAAAAAAAGGAATAAAATATTTAGCCGATAGGTTGTTGTTTTTAGGTTCCCATTTCTTATTTTTAAGTTTAAATGTAATTAATTGGTTGTTTTCAGTTAAAGTTATTTGTGTGTTTAATTTTTTGTAACCTTGTTTTTCAATTGTTATGGAGTATTTTCCTTTAACTGCACGTAATTTATTAAGCGGTGTTATGCCGATAAATTTATTATTAATGTAAACTTCAGCATTTGAAGGCTTTGTATGTATTTTAAACATCACACGGTTTTGAGTTATATTTATAGGAGGTGTAATTCTTTCCGCGGAAAACGTTTTATTTATTGGGAGCGAAAAAATAATAAGTATTGTTAAGAAAAATAAAAATTTAATATTCATTTATTTTTTAATGCCATTTTAAATCCGAATATTATTTTAACTTTTTTATATATATATATCAAGCAAGAAAAAAATAAAACCCCGATAAACATAAATATTACTATGTTAAACCGTAATTTCGTTGCAATTAATAAAAGCCCGGAAACAACAACGAGAAAAAATATACTAACGTAAAAATAATTTATTTTTTCAAGTTTTTTTAAATTTTCTAATTTTACGTTGTCTTTTTCCTTCACAATTTTTTCAGAAAACCATTTTTCGTTTTTATAACCTAGTGTATAAAAAACGCGTTCTTTATTTTTTTCTTCTAAACTCACTTTAAAAGTAAAACCTTTTTTTATTCGCAAAGATTTATAATATATTTGTCCTTGGCCGTTAAAATCTTTGGGAATAAAAGTTTTAATAAATTCAAGAAATTCATTTTCCGCATATCTTTTGGAAAAATCTAAAAACAACGGAAATTGAACGTGAAAAACGAGGCATTTGCAAATAAGAGAAAAATCCGTAGTATAAATACTTAAACTAGTATCCGGTTTGAGTTTAATAACTTCGCTAATGTTATCCCGCTCAGGGTCTACGCCCTTGCAAACGGCAATGTTAACGGATTCTATTTTATCCTTTATGATAAAATTAATTGTATCTCCTTTGAATATATAACTACGGGATTTTTCGCCTTTACGGAAATCAATACCGTGTTTTTCCCAGTAATTGTCGCCAAAATAAGTGTTTGTTCCGCTGTAATTACTTATATAAAAACTTAGCCCTGAAATATCATCATAAAGTGTATGAAAAATTTCTTTTAAATACTTTTTATCCGGCAGTGTTAAGCAATACGTTTCTTGATTTTTAGTTAACTGAAATTTTCCTTTATCCATATATAATTCTTTTTAACCTCGTTATTAATATACTAATAAAATTATAAATCAAAAGGCAACCTACAATTTAAATCATTGATTTAAGTTGAATTTTTATCATTTTGAGATTAAAATTACACTAGTATATTATAAAAAAATATCTCATTTTAAAAAATAATTAATTTAATTATGAAAAGAAATAATTATATTATAAATATAGTAGAATAATTATGCTTGACTTTTTATGCGTTATGAGTTTACAATAATATAAAAACAGGGATAACAAATATGATAAAAAAAACCGTTTTCTTTATAATTTTATTTTTAACTTCATTAACCATTACGTCTTTCTCTGCGAACAAGTTTCCATGGAGAAAAAAATGGAATAGATATGAACTTTACCGTATGGCCACTTCGTATTACGAAGCAGGACAGGCGTATGAAAAAAACAATAAAAATGACAAAGCAATGCATTGCTATATGCACGCTAACAAAACATCGCCTTATTCCGACACTGGCGCAAAAGCGAGGGGAAAACTTAGAGATAAATATAACAAAAACGTTGCCGAGCCCACTGTTGAAGAGGTCGTTGTTTGGCTTAAAAAACAACCCGATTTGACGACGGAAGAAAAAGAATTTATTCGTAAATATGAAAGCGGTGCGACAGCAGGAACAAATACACCTACTGAGACAACCAAACCGGAACCAGGTCCAGGCGAAACGGATAAAGAACCGGGAACAGGAGAGCAAGAGCCACCGGCAACAGGAGAACAAGAACCCGAACCCGGAACACAAAAACCCGGTGACGGAGTAACTCCTCCTGATAACACGGGCAAACCCGATACAATTACGGAAGACGAAATCAAACAAAAAGGCGAAAGAATTAAATATCGCGATGATTCTCTACCGCCACAGGGACAATGATAAATTTTAAGAAATTCTTTGATTATAAACAATAAATTCATTATAATTAGCTTTACGGGTTTATTCCCATAAAAGCTAATTATATAAAATCAGGTGAAAAAAATGAAAAAAGGTATACATCCAAAATACGATAAAACCACTATAACTTGCGCTTGCGGAGCAAAATACGAAACACGAAGTACTAAACCGGACATTCACGTTGAAATTTGTTCAGCATGCCATCCGTTCTTTACTGGTAAACAAAAACTCGTTGACAGTACAGGACGCGTTGAGAAATTTAAAAAGAAATACAACATCAAGTAAAAGAATTAACGCGTTATTATTTATTTCATTATAAATAAGAAATAAAGCAAGTTTTTGAGATAGATTTAACCTTTGCGGTGTTAATAACGGAAAAGTCAAAGGAGTTTACATTGGCTAAAGACAAAAAACAACAAGAAAAACGCTTCCCCGTAGGCGGGCAAGCCCTTGTAGAAGGCGTTATGATGCGCGGAAAAGACGCGTATAGTATAGCGCTTATCAATTCACAAAATGAAATAAAAGTTGAGCGTTTTGAGCATAAAGTTATCTCCGAAAGATATAAAATTTTTAAAGTCCCGTTTATACGCGGTATCGGTGCGTTATGGGACAGTATGAAAATTGGAATTAAAGCGTTATTATACAGCGCAAACGAAGCAATGGACGAAATCGAGCAGGAAGAAGCAAAAAAGAAAAACAAACCCGTTAAGAAAAAAAGCAAAACAGCGGAAAAAGCGCAAAACGTTGCTTTAGCCGCTATCTCAATGGTTTTCGGTTTTGCTTTATTCGTTGCCGTTCCAAATATAATTATTCATTTGCTCGGTTTAGTTGAAACTGAACAACCTCTTGTTTTTAACGTAATTTCCGGAGCTATGCGTATCGCGTTTTTCGTTGCTTACGTAGCAATAATCTCCTTAATGAAAGACGTCCGCCGCGTTTTTATGTATCATGGTGCCGAGCATAAAGCAGTAAACACTCATGAAGCGGAAAAACAAGTAACGTTAGAAAACGCAAAAACGTTTCCTACTTTTCACCCGCGTTGCGGAACGTCATTTATGTTTTTCGTTTTACTCATAGCCATTATAGTTTTCAGTTTCGTTCCCGTTCTATTTAACAACGTAATACCGGGGTTCAGGCAAATGAGCGTGTTTATCCGGAAACCCGTTATAATTCTATCGCATATACTTATGTTGCCCTTTGTAGCGGGAATATCTTATGAGTTTTTAAAACTAACGTACAAAGGCAGGAACAATTTTTTCATCAAGCTTTTATCCTTGCCGGGATACGGAATACAAAAACTTACAACGCGCGAGCCGGATGAAAACCAGTTACGCTGTGCTATTGCGGCAATTAAAGCCGTTTTAGAAGAGCCGGAAATGACGGAAAGTCAGGAAAAAAGCCAAAGTGAAGAAACCGTTTTAAAGGACGCACAGCCAACAACGGCGTAAAAAAAGCAACGGAAAAAGAAAAAATAGCCCATAGATGAACTGTATTAAAAGTCAAATTTTATTGTAATTTTTTTAATAAAGGTAGTGTAAGATTTTTTGTGTAAATGTTTGAAGAAGAGAGAACCGCTCACTTAGGTTATGAGAAATATTCCTAGAACGATAATAACAACGCTAGAAACGGTAGCAGTAAAAAAACCTTAAAACGCGACTTTGCCTCCTGAACCTTTTTGATTTTACGGTATTCCGGTGAACTTAAATAAAACCGGAATAATTTAAAGGGCTGTATGTATTAAAGTTTCTCTATCTCTTCAACGGAAAGCCCGGTTATTTCGCTAATCAACGCAACGTCCATACCTTTTTGTTTCATTTTTTTAG
>CAYUYT010000145.1:0-9177 GCA_964449345.1 uncultured Spirochaetia bacterium
GAATAACCGGACTTTCTATCCAAGAAATAGAAAAGCTTTAATACATACAGCCCTTTAAGTTATTCCGGTTTGATTTAAGTTCACCGGAATACCGTAAAATAAAAGACGTTCAGGAGGCAAAATCCATGTTAACCGAACTTGCAGACAGAATTAGAAAAAAAGCAAAAGAAGAAGGCCGGGAAGAAGGCAAAATTGATGACGCTAAAAAAATGAAACAAAAAGGTATGGACGTTGCGTTGATTAGCGAAATAACAGGACTTTCCGTTGAAGAGATAGAAAAACTGAAATAAAATGCCCGGGTAAACCGGGAACTGCGTCAAACACGGTGGTCTGACGCTATAAAAAATATAAAACAATTATTCACCGATTTTCTCCGTTATACTTGTCATAACATCGAAAAACTTCTTACCGGATTCGCTTTTACCGTATTTAAACACGTAAGAAAAACCTTCGTCTGTTGATTCAACCACCTTCTCGTCAATTGGAATAGCGCCGAGAAAATCAACACCCAAATCTTTAGCTGCTTTTTCTCCGCCTCCAGTTTTAAACAAATTAATTGTTCCGCCGCAATGTGGGCATTTATAACCGCTCATATTCTCTACAACGCCGATAACGGGTAACTGCAACATTCCGGCGAACTTAATTGCTTTTCTTGAATCAAGCAAAGCAACGTCCTGCGGTGTGGTTACGATAACCATTCCGTCGGCATCGGGAATTGACTGTGCGATTGTTAACGGCTCATCCCCAGTTCCCGGAGGTAAATCAATTATCAAATAATCCAAAACGCCCCAGTCAACCTCGCTTAAAAACTGACGGATTACTCCGCCTTTTGCCGGGCCACGCCACACTATCGGGTCATCAGGGTCTTTCATAAAAGAAGAAATAGAAATTATTTTTAAACCATGTTTTTCAATAGGCGCTATCTTACCCTCAACGTATTGCCTAGGCCCGCTTAAATCCTCAATACCAAGCATTTTTCCAATTGAAGGGCCGTTAATATCCGCATCCAAAAGCCCTACTGCGTAACCGTTCATTGCAAGCCCCCATGCAAGGTTAACGGAAACAGTGCTCTTGCCTACCCCACCCTTACCCGAACCGATTATTACTTTATACTTTATACTTGCCATGGTTTGCTCAATTAAAGCAGTAACCTGCTCATAACTCAACTGTTGATTTGCCATAATTTTTACTCCGTTTTATAGTACTAACGCGTTTTTGATTGAAAATAACAGAAGTTTTTCATTCACTTACATATAGTTTCATTAATACAGTATTACTTAAATATAATATTTTTCTTTGTAAAACAAAGCGATTTCTCAATAACTAGTTAAATATGTTAATAGTATTTTATTTTTTTTGCTTTTTTTTGTCGCCATAGGGCGAAAATTTAAATATGGAAAAAAGTTTGATTTTATTTTTGGTTTTCATACCCTTTATAACGTTTTCTCAGGTCGCACCGGATAAAACGCCGCCACAGCCTAAATTTTTTGATTATACTTTAGGCATGGCAAAGCAAAAGGCAATTAACATTTCCCCGGCGCATAAGATTATACCGGAAAACACGTTGGGTTTAAGCGCGATTGTTTTCCATAAAGATAAATTAAAATGGGCTATATGGTTTTATAAAAATAAATTGCAAGGCATTTTAATCCGCGGTAAAATTAAAAAAGATTTCCGCAAAAAAATTGTACAAGCGTTTAAACAGCAGTTTGGTATGCCCGGATATACTTTCGAGTACGGTTTCCCGCACTATTACTGGTATTTTTATCGAAAAAGCGTTTTATATACAATTGAAATTAAATACTTTTTAGTGGACGTACACTATAGCATCAGTGATACAGGGAAAGGACCTAAACCGTAGATTAAATATCAGCAACGATAAACGTTATATCATCATTTATTTCCCGCCAACCCTTAAACGAAAAAACATCCATAATAATATTTCTGGAGTGTTGCGTTAAATCTTTATGCCAGCTATCCCGGATTACTTCTTTTAAGTTTTCGTGCCCGAAAATCTCATCTGAATCGGAAAACTCTTCAAAAAGCCCGTCAGTAAAAAGAAAAAGACGGTCGTTCTTTTGAATTTCTATTTTCTTTAATTCATACTCGGATTTCTCAAAAATTCCAAGATAACGCCCTTTACAACTCATTGTAAATATCTCATTGCCGCGTTGCAAGAACTGCCCCGGATGTCCGGCAGCCGAATACTGAATTACACCTTCGCTCAAATCTATATCCGCAATAAAACAAGTAAAATATATGCGCATATTCGGATAAAGGGCACAAAAATTATTATTAACAATATCCAAAACGCGATGCGGAGGTAAATCAAATATTTTTACTTTCTCGTATTCACTTTTAATAAGCATTGTAGTTAGAGCGCCCTGTACACCGTGCCCTGTTGCATCGGTAACGAGAATGCGTATTTTTTTGCTAGGCATAATCTTAGAAATGTCGTAAAAATCCCCGCCAACTTCTCCCATTGGCTGATAATGAATAAAAAAATTAATTTCCGGTATATCATCTAAATGTTTTTCGGAAATAATTGACTTTTGAATTTTACGCGCAAGGAGTAAATCATCTTGCAATGATTTTCTAATATAAAACTTTTCCGTGACATCGGAAAACATAACTATAACGTAATCCACGGTTGTATCCGGTTTAAAAATCGGTGTTATCTGAAAATCCAGAACCATATCTTTATTAGTTTTTCTATACAGAACGTGAAGCTCACCGGAAAAAGGCGTTCCTTTTACAGAACGTTTTAACAAATAAGGCAAACGGGAAGAAATAACGGATTTAAACTCAAATGCGTTTTGGCCTATTAAATTTATTTTTTCATCTCCGAGCAACTTTCCGACTGCTTTGTTGACGCTGAATATACGCCCTTCTTTATTAAAAGCAAAAATCGCAATGGGCGTATTATTTAAAAGTGTATACGAAAAATCCCGCTCTGCTTCTAAGCTTTTTATTTTCTGCTCAAGCAAATTCTTCACGTTACCTAATGCATCGTAATAAAAAGCAACAATAGCTTTATTATCTCCGCTACCAACAGGAATTAATGATACATCAACAACGAGTTCTTTTCCTGTAACACCGCTGCTGTATTTGAGATTTTTAAGCTTGACGTTTTCCCCGGCAAGGCAACGCTTAAATCCTTGTAAAATAGGCGATTGTTTTATATTTTCAAGCTCAAACACATTAATTCCTACGGCTTTACCTTCATAATCACCAAGCATATTTTTCATTGCCTGATTCTCAAATATACACGTCCCATCTTGTTTAAGTATATAAACCGCCATAGGCCCGTCTTTTACGAGTTCATATATTAAAGGTTCACCGTTTGCATTAGAACTAAGTAAAAATTTTGCTTGTTCAGTATAATCATTAGTCAAAACGTAAAATAATCTCCGTAGATTTTTGCCTTATTTGTACTTGTATTCACTAAATTAGCATAATTATTACTTTTCAGCAAGCTAATTATTTTTAAATGAGTCCAAATCAAGTCGTTATTACTTATATTTTTCCAAACAAAGATAATATAAATAATTTACTTTTTTAAATATGCTAGAATTGCTGTTTTTATTTCTTTTATTGACAAAAATATGCTTATCCGTTATTGTAGATAAATGATTGTATCAATATCACCGCCACATTACTTTCCGAATGCAGAACTTTTACACAGAATTATTGTATCCGATGTACACGTTGTTCTTGATACAGCGGATTTTTCCGAAAATGGACTGGTGCACCGATGCAAATACTTAGCGCATAACGGTGTTTCATGGTTAACCGTACCCGTGTTAAGCAAAACCGTAAACCGTGTCCCCATAAAAGAATTATCAATTTACACGGGCAAACCGTGGGAGCAAAACCATTTTTTAAGTTTAAAAACTGCGTATAAAAAGAGTGCATATTTTAAAAAATACCTTCCGTTTTTAAAATCACTATATTCAAAAAAATGGAAAAACATAGTTAACCTAAATATTGAAATTTACGATTTTATTATTCAGGAACTCGGTATAAATACGCGAATAATTTTATCATCCGATGAAGGTATAACGGGTAAATATCAAAATCAAATAATGAAAATACTTGATAAAACCATTGCCCGCATATATTTTTCAAGCCCCTATGACAAAGCGTATTTTAAAGAAGAAAAATACGTTGAACAATTAGAAGAAATGAAAGTAAAAATCCAATATCAAGATTATACTCCCGCGCCATATAATCAATTGCACACAGGTTTTACCCCTCTTACAGGAGCAATTGACCTATTAATGAATGCAGGCAAAAAAGCAAAAGAATATATACTTGCTAAAAATGCTAAAAAAATAAAAATGTACTAGTTATATATTAAAATACATTGCAAAGCTAAATGTAATATCTGACGTTGTCCATGGCTCAAATTCTTCCATGAGGAAAAATTGAAAAGTCATTTCCCTGCTCAAGCGGTATTTAAAGCCAATAAATGCCTGTATGCCACGCCCGGAGATTCTTTGCGGAACAGTAGCACCGGTAGGGCTTTTCACTGTAAGTGAATCCCATGCGCTATTAAAAGTATTAAAAGCGAGTATTAAAGAAGTTTTATCGGAAATAAGAAATTCTGAGGTAATGAAAATTTGTAGTTGATCAGCAAGCTCAACGTTAAAATTATTCGGACCTTTAAAATCGCTATTAAAAATGTAAAAAACGTTTATATAAAAAATCCACCAATTCCACAAAGCAAAATCAATTAAGATACCGCCACCGAAATCAAATCCGCCTGTGCCGGTCATTATATTTGGGTTGCCTGTGGGTAATTTAAAAGCTAAAATAGCACCGGCGCAAAAAGCTTTATTTTTTATATTAAAAAAATTAAACCGGGCTTTTAACAAAATATCCCCGATACCAAAAACACCGCTATTTATGGACATTACTTTGCTGCCGGAAGATTTATCAATTATTTCAAAGTTTATAGTATCATCAGGGGCATATTCCCTACCTCCGTTAGGGGCACGGAAAGTGCGGTGAAAAGATTGAATGTAGGCATCCATAATACCGGGATGATGATGTTTGAATTCTAATTCAACGCCTATAGTAAGCCAATTGAATAAACCGTACTCAAACTCAAAGGAATATAAGTATGTTTCTACATCAGTTCGAATAACGTATTTATCATCAGCAGTATGTATTTCTTCGGAATAAAAATTTGCAAGCTGAAATTGAAATCCTGTAAAAAACTCACCCTTTTGCAAGGTTTGAGCGCTGTGTGCCTGAAACGTTAAATTTACACCTTGCCAAACAGAGGCAACGCGCGTTATCAAAGGACCATTTCTATATTTGGGCTGATGGTCAATATTAAAAATATCGTCAAGCTCACGTGCAAAAGTAAAATTCGTTATAAATAATATAAATAATATAAATAATAGTTTTTTCATAAATCTATACATTATGCTTATTCATCCATTTTCTAAACATTTAACATTAAAATTCAAAAAGTATCATGGTTATATCGTCTTGCATAGGAATAGCACCGGCGAACACATTAAGTTCTTTCATCATTATGTCCAGAATATTATCTCGACCATCTTTAGACAGAGAGTAATATAGCTCTGTGAATCTCTCCTTTGTATACATTTCCTGTTTTTCGTTAAACTGTTCTATAAAACCGTCGGAAAAAAATAAAATCTTATCGCCTTTATTTAACGTTATTTCAACCTCGTTGAATGTAGCGCCGGGAATCATGCCAAGCCCCGGTCCTTTGCATTTAACTTGGGTAAGGCGTTGATTTTCAGCTCTATATATTAAAGGGTGATGGTGTCCGGCATTAGATAAAACCATTTTAAAAGTTTTTAAATTAAGTACACCGTAATAACACGTTGCAAATAAACGCGTTACTACTTCATGCATATGCTCACTCAATCTTTTTAATAATTGACCTGGGGCTTTCCCAAGTTCATGAATAAGGATATTAAACGCGCTTTTCAATACACCCGTTACCAAAGCGGCAGTAATTCCATGGCCTGTAACATCTGCAAGTAAAATGCCTAAATGCTCGTCATCTAACATTGTTAGGTTAAGTAAATCTCCGCCTATAGCAATGCAAGGGTTGTAAATATATGACATATTAACGTTTTCGAATTCGGCCTCATCAAGAAAATGGCGATTTAACATATAATTTTGAATTTTTTTTGCAAAACTCAAATCTTTATTTATTTCATCCAGAGCGTTTGACGTTGTTTTTAAATCATGGCTTGTAAAAGTATATTTTGAAATAATATTTCTATGCCTGTTTATTGTCTCTTGCAAAAAAGTTTTATAAAAAAACAAAGCAACTTGAGGGCGTTCTTTCAAGAAAACGTTAAAATCATTGCGGGATAATCGCAATATGATACTTTCCTCTATTGTAATAACATTTGCGCTTCTTGGCATGTTATCAATAAGTGACATTTCACCGAAATAATCACCGTCAGCTAAAACAGCAAGGCGTATTTCATCCTGACTTTCATCATCAAGCCGGGAGACTCTAACGCTTCCCGATTTTATTATATACATGGAATCGCCTTCCGCACCCTGTTCAATAACTACTGTGCCTTCAGGATAAGTTATAACTTTCATTGTATCGATTAAATCATGTACCGTGCCGATTGCCAAATTAGAAAATATCGCTATATTGTTTAATATTTTCGCGAGTTTTTCTTTATTAATCTTCGAAGCATAATCACTCATAAAACAACCTTAAATAAAAAAATTAACATTGTCATAAATTATTATATAAGAAAATATATTAAAATCAAATATTATTTATTACTTTCGAAAAATTGATTAAAAAATCATTCGGTATTTACCTGAATTACGCTAATGTTGTCAGAACCGCCTAGATTATTTGCACGGCTTATTAATTCCTTAACACTTTCTTCCGCATTCTCATATTCAAGTAAAACCTTTTTTATTTCATGGTCCGTTAACTCGTTGTTTAATCCATCAGAACAAAGTAAAAAAATATCCCCTTTTGAGTATTTGCCGGTTTTAAAATCACATTCAACTTCGTAACCGTTGCCAACTGCCCTTGTAATAATATTTCTAAGGGGATGTCTTCTCATTTGCTCAAACCGGATACTTCCCGATTTAAACAACTGCCAAACATAAGAATGGTCGTGTGTTAACTGGCTAAAATCCTTTTTATGCAAAAGATATAAACGCGAATCGCCTACCCATGAAGTATAGTATTTTTGTTCATGCAAATACAAAACAATAACAGTACCGCCCATACCTTTTAAATCTTCTTTATTCTGTGCAAGCTCATAAACTTTCTGACTTGCACGGTTTATTGAGTTAGCAAAAAAATTCTTTATGTTCGATTTATCAACCAAATTTTCACTTTTTTGATTAAATTCTTCTAAAATAGTTTTCACGATAATTTCGCTCGCGACTTCACCTGCATTATGCCCCCCCATACCATCGGAAATAATAAAAAAATTTTTTTCCCTAAGCATACCAACATAATCTTCATTCTGTTTGCGAACCTGTCCGGTATGTGTTAACATGAAAGCTTGACTTTGATGTACCAAAAGACTATCCTTAATATCTTAAATGTGTTTTTACTTGATTTCTTCACCAAGATACTTTAAGTATAATAAAAAAAAAGGAAATTAGAAAACAATGAAAAAAACTGAAAAAGAAAAAGGTTATAAATATATATATCATTATTCCGAAGGCGGGAAATTGCTCGAAGTTAAAATGTACCGCAGCAAACTCGCAGGTCTTATTAACGAATTCCAAGGAAAATATGAATTCATATACGACAACAAAGGGCAACTTGTATCACAAAGAAATACTATCAAAAATATCGGTTTGACAGAAGCCGTGGGTTATTTTCATGAAAACGGTAAATTAAAACGAAAAGAATATTACAACAGCGCCATGGCTTTAAGATATTACCTTGATTTCTTCTACGACCACAAAGGTAACGTAAAAAAAATGGAAATACATCAATACACAGGCAGAGAAATTGCAATTACGCAAGATAAATCATTGATTGAAAATTATCTTGCAAAGCACACTAAAAAAATTGATTTTTTATCGGAAATGCTTGATTTGGCAGATAAAATTAAAGGGGAAAACAAAGATTAAATGTAAAGCGTTATTAAAACCGCGGTTTCATCTTTACGGTCATCTGCAATTATTCGGGCTTCAAATTTCATCTTTTCTTCTTTACAAGCATCTTCTAAGTATGATAAATAATATAAACCAAGACCGGCGCCTAATTTTTCACCCTGGTCGCCTTGATAAAAAGAAGCTAAATTTTGTTCACGGGTTTCCGTTTTAATTTTTTTATTTAAATCTTTACGAGTTTTTTCCATGATTAATCCCTTATTAGTAAGGGAAATCTGAAGCTTCAATCGGCTATTAATACTTAAAGCATCGCCTTCGAACTTGTAATTAAGATTTATAAATTGACGGTTTTTATACGCAATTTCATTCATTTTTTTTCTATTAGCTTTCTCTTTTAAAAACTTATCAATATTATCATCGGGCATTGCTATTTTCTTTTGCCTTGCAAGACGTTCAAAATGCGCTTTCTCTGCATTCTGCATTAATTCCATAATCATAAATGCCATATAATCGGCGATTTTCGTTTTCGTTACATAAGAGAGCAAAACCTTATTTATTTTATCTATAACATCAAAACGCCCTTTGCTTTTACTTACAAAATGAAGTAAAAACCAAGTGTTATCATCAACCTGCTCAACGAATCGCTGTACGATGCGTTTTTTTTCTTCTTTGTCCCTTGCGGCTAAATCGCTGTCCTGATCAATCAAAGCAAAAGGATCGATAAGTAACAATTCTTTTAACGTTTTAATTGTTTCAGCATTAGTTTTCATAAAATGTTCAACGATTTTAGGGTTGAATTTAAAATCAGGACCTAAGTTTTTTCTACCCGCGCTTTTCTTTATTTGTTCTATTATTTCTGAATTAAAAAGTATTTCGTTTAAGGTCGGCTTAAATTTTTTGTATAATATACCGTAAACAAGGAGTTTAGTAACGTCAATAACTTCGTCGCGCTTTGTTAAAAATTCGGTTCTATCAACATCAATCATTCCCAAAAGGCGGTTCACAACTATTTCTTGCACTAAGGTTGCTTTAAAATTCTGCCAATGACACCCTGACTTGCGCATTCCTTCAGACGTAACC
>CAYUYT010000146.1:0-9121 GCA_964449345.1 uncultured Spirochaetia bacterium
AAAGATTTAAACGCGTTAACGCAAGATTATTTAAGAATTGCTCAAAGACGATCAACGAATGATGATTGGATGTCGAAAAAAGATAGAGATAGAATTAAGGCTTTAATGCAAAAAGGTATCGAAGAATATCATAGGCAAAAATATGCTCCGGCAATAAGAAATTTCAGAAAAGTTTTAGATATTTATGCTGCGCATAAAAACGCAAACAAATGGCTTGCAAAAGTTAGAAGTGAAGTTAATAAGCAGGCTACAAAATTTTATAAAATCGGCGAGAAATTCTATATCGACGGCAAATTGGCAAAGGCGCAAAGGGCATTAAAACAGTGTTTATCTATTGACCCCGAATATACTCCAGCTGCAAACTTACTTAAACGCATTGCCGGTGGAAATACGGTCGCTGCAATTAGGGAAGGCATAACGTCTCCTATAATTCGTGATAGGAGTGGCGGCGGCATAATAGTTCCTTCGGGAGGAAAACCGGATGGAAGCGGAGTTAGCAGGGTAATTGTTAACGCGAAAAATCAAGATGAAAAACTTTTTCAGCAAGGTGAAACGTATTATTATGAAGCAAAATATATAGAGGCAATATCAGTATTAAGAAAATTTATAGCCCGTTCAGACGACGAGGAATTGAAATTAAAAGCCAGCGCTATTATTTCAAAAGCAAATCAAAAATATAAACAAAATACTAACTCACGTGTAAGGAGAAAGCGAAGTTCTGAACTTTATCGTGCGGGAATGGTTTCTCTGCAAAATAATCGTTACCGTGATGCGATTGATGCGTTTTTAAAAGCTTACGTTGCGGATTCTAGTAATTTTAAAGCAAGGCGAAAACTTGTAGAAACGCAACGGCAATTAAACGCAAAATTACGCTCTATATTGAATCAAGGCGTTGCATTACGGGACCAAAAAGATTTTGATGAGGCAATTGCAAAGTTTAATATGGTTATTGCTATAGATAAAGAACATGAACTGGCAATAAAAGCATCTGCTTTAAAAAAGGCAACGCAGCAGGAAAAAAAAGGCGCAGCAGATAGGCATTTGGCTATTGCAAAAGACGCTTTAAGAAATAGACAGTATCAGGCAGCATTAACGAATTTTAACATTGTTTTAAGAATCGAACCTAACAACAAAGAAGCTCAAGACGGCCGCCGCCAAGCTTTAAAACGTTTTCAGGGAAGGATTAATAATCTTTTGGCAAAAGGCAGGACACAACTTAGAAAAAGGAATTTCACAAGGGCAATTGTATTTTTTGACAGGGCTTTGGTAATCGATAAAAACAACCGTGCGGCAAATGAAGGCAAAAAGCAAGCAAAACAATTAATGGAACAAGCTACAGCACGCCGTAGTGTTAAAGAAAATTTGGACATTGCAAAAGCGCGTTATGATAACCGCGATTTTGAGCTTGCTTTGCAGACAGTTAATAAAGTTTTGCGCGTTCAACCGAGAAACATTCAAGCGCGTGAATTACGGAAAAAATGTATTGTACAAATAAACAGAGAAAAGCAACGCCGCCGGATTATGAAATCTTTCTCAGAAGGCGCACGGGCATTTAGAAAACGCAAATATGACGATGCAATTGCAAAGTGGCGTCAGGTATTAAAATTACAATCCAATTCTCCGGATTTCGATGCAAATATTATCAAGGAATATATTCAAAGGGCATATCAGCTTAAGAAAGAAGCCGGAAATATTGCTTTGCGCGAAGGTGATAAATATTATAACGCAAAACGTTATAAAAAGGCAAAAGAAAGTTATCAGGAAGCATTACGCCGTAATCCTAAAAGCGACGCAATACGTTTGAAATTAACACGTGTTGAACAGCAGATAAGCAGGGAAGTTAGAGCATCGTTTAAAAACGCAGAAAAAGCGTTTAACGAGGGTGAATATTCCGTTGCAATTAAAGAGTATAAAAAAATATTACGTTACGAAGAAGAAAGCGAACTAGCTAATACTGCAAAAGATGAACTTCAAAGAGCAGAAGATGCGCTGAAAAATCGTAATAAAGGCGATGAATATATGCAAAAACGTAATTACGTAGAAGCGATTACGCAATTTGAATATTTACTCGCTATAAATCGAAAAGATAAGTATGCTCAGGAAAAGCGGCGTGAGGCAATTGTCGCTTTATCGAGGAAAATTAAAAAAATCAAACGCGATGCAATTACTTTTTTGAAAAATAAAAATTATGCAAAAGCAATTGCACTGTTAAAAATTGTAGTTAATTTTGACAAAGACGACAAAGAAGCCGCCGCCCGGCTTGCTCAGGCAGAGCGGGAAGCAAAAATTACCGTTGTTAGGAATTATGCAAGAGGTGTGCGCGCATATAACGCACGTAACTGGCAAGCTGCAATTAACGCTTTTAACGTTGTCAGAGGAATAGACCCTACATATAAACAAACGAATAAATTTTATCGCCGTGCACTTGAAAATTATAATAGAATCATGGCAAAGAAAAATGCGGCAAAACAAGGGCAATTACAGGCATTGTTTTATCAGGGCATTACTCTTTACAGGCAAAATAAACTTCGTCAGGCAATCGCAGTTTGGCAAAGAATTTTAGCAGTAGATCCGGGTAACGCAAAAGCGAAGCAATACATTCAAAGAGCTAAGTTTCGTTTAGGAGGATAGTATTAAGAAGGTTTTTATTCTTACATTTTTGATTATACTCAAAGCATTGCTTTATTCTCAGGGGTTTGAAATTCAAAATGTGAAAACTTTTCGTGAGGGAAGCAGCGGCGTTACTACGGGATTTATAAAATCCATTGCAGTATCCAAAGATTCAATTTGGTTTGCAACTGCCCGTGGCGTATTACGTTTTAATAAAAACAAAAGTTCGTTCAAATCATATACTAAAGCAAATTCCGGTCTTGTTGATAATTACATAACGGATATTGGAATTGATGGGAATAACGTTTGGTTTACCACATCAAACGGTCTTTCGGTTTATAATATAAGTAATAACTCATGGCGTACATTTAGAAAATCAAAAACCGGACTTAGTGATAATTATTTAACGTGTGTTTTGGTTGACGGAACGAATATTTGGATAGGTACGCGCACATGGGGATTGAATAAATATGACAAGGAAACTAACGAATTTACAAAATACGGCGAAATAGACGGTTTGAATTCTAACTCCGTTACTAGTATTGCCAAATCAGGCCGGCATATTTGGGTGGGCACTGAAGCCGGTTTGAACCGATATGATATCTATTCCGGGAGCTGGGCTGCTTATGGCAAGGAGCAGGGGTTAACTCTACCTAAATTACGCATTAATTCGATTTTACCCGAAGGCAATTCCATTTGGGTGGGTACAATTGCCGGTGTTTACCGTTTTGATACTAACGATGAAAAGTTTATTAAACACTCTCTCTCAACTGTAATTTTTGATATTGTTATGGACGGTTCGTTTTTATGGGTGGCAACATTCGATGGATTGTATAGGGTTAACAAAGAAACGCAAAGTTATAAATTATTTACAAAGCAAAACGGGTTGATAGATAATTCGATTAATTGTATTGCAATGAACTCAAATTTTCTATGGCTTGGTACTGAAAGCCCTGGTGGCGGTGTGATGAGAATTGACAAACAGCTTCCCGAAGTGAGTATCAGCCAAAAAACCGGATATACTAAGAAAAACGTTATAAGTATTTACGGTACTGTACAGGATTCAGGCGGAATACGTTCGTACTCCCTTTCATACCGTTCACTATTAATAGGCGGACCCTGGAAAACAGAGAGTATACGCTCTGCAAAAAGAAGCGGAAACGTTGTTCAGGGATTGTTAGGGCGATTAATAATAGACCCTAAGAAATTTAACGAAGAAACTTATGAAATAAAGTTAACCGCAATTTCTAATCGGGGTAAAAAAAATACTGTTACTTATAACGTTATAGTTGATAAGACTGACCCTAAAATTTCAATTATTTCCGTACCTCGTGCAGTATCAAAATCAACGTATTTACTTGAAGGCAGGTTTCAGGAAGCAAATATGAGCTCCATTTGGATTCAGCAGGGCAGGGTAAGGAAAAAAGCAAAAATTAAGTTATCCGGTCTTGGTGGTATCGGCACTTTAGGCGGAGGGAAATTTTCGTACATTCTTCAACTTAGGCGGGGAAAAAACGTTGTGAAAATAATTGCCCGTGATATTGGTAAGCATGAAGTTGTTAAAACCCTTGAAATTAATTACGATACTGATAAACCCGTTGTCCGTTTTGAGAAAACAGAAATAACGACTTCGGAGCGTATTTATAAAATAATTGGAACTATTAACGAACAAAATCTGGAAAAGGTTATTTTGGCACAAGGAAACATTACGCTTTATCCGGGGGATTTTGACGGATTTACTATGGAAAAAAAAGGTCCTGCAACGTATAAATTTATTTATCAGGTAACATTAAAACCCGGAGAAAATAAATATACAATAATTGCCCAGGATTATTCTGATAAACGCGGGCGCACAACCATAACGGTAAATTACAAAACCGACGCCCCGAAAATAGCGTTTGACGAAAAGATTCTCACGAAAGTTAAGACAGAAGAATTTAAAGTATACGGCACATGGGAGGACAATGATTTAACTTTGATAGAAATAACGAATGCAACGAGCGGCAAAAAAATTAAAGCAAAAATTGACAAAGGCAATAAAACCTTTGAAGCTGTAATAAAATTAAAACCCGGCCAAAACATTATAAGCGCCGCCGCAATAGATAATGCAGGCAACGTTTCAACTATAACAATGCGTGACCCTGTGAAATATTTAACTGAATATAAACCGGACGAGGTTAAGCAAATTGCAATTTCCGAAGGAGACTCGCCTGAAATTCGTAAAATTAAACAGGAACTTAATAAACTCAGGAAGGAAAACGCAAAATTAAAAGTACGCATTGCTCAGCTTGAAAAATCCGGTGGCCGTGGTGGCGGCACTGTTGTTTTTAGGCGTTCTCAAGGTCAAAGAGTACCTATTCCTCGTGGCAACGCTCTGTATTTCGTTCCGTATAATTTAAGCCGCGGAGATAGGTTGACCAAACTTGCCAAAGATTATTTAGGGTCCAGCCGAAATTACGGTGAAATTGCATATTTCAACGATAATTCCAACGCTGCTTTAATAAAAACGAGAAAAAGTTTATTAATGCCCACAAAAGAACTTTTAAGAATGATTTATTCGGATTCTCGACCTGTATTATTGCGCAAAGCTGCCGATATTATAGGTGAAGCGTTTAATATTTTAGGGCCGGGCAACGCCTCAAGTCGATATTATAAAGAGATTTATAAACGCTTTGTAAGAAGGTTCGGATCAGGTGTGAGGAATTTAGGTTATGTTATGTATTCGCGCCAAATTGCCATAGGGATTTCTGGTATGGTGGACATTTCACGCATGAAACAGATCATGATGGAGAAAAACGTTAAAACGGGATTATTCGTTGTATTTACAAAAAATTCCGTTATTTATAATAAAATTATTATTAAATAGGTTTTACAAAATGAAAAAATATTTACCTTATGTAATCGCAATATTTATACCCATAATGACTTTTGTAATTTTTTTTGTAATGGCGCGTAACAGAATTTTTATTTTTTCAAGCTCTTTTTCAAAAGAGGTAAGGGCTGAATTAACCGGTGTAGATACAAAATTATCCGATAAATTCGCAAGACATCTTTATTCCGCTATGATGATTTTATCGGAAAAGACAGAAGTTAAAGGCGCGTTTTTTGCTAAAAATACTGAAGGTTCATCCGAAGTTTTACGTCGCGTTACAAATACAATTAACGCGTATTCACTTGGCAGCGATTTTATCTCAAAAATAGAAATTGTTAATAACGATAGAGAAATAATTATTAGTTCGGGTCGCACAGAAACAGGCAAACGAGTATTTGATGAGCAATTATGGAACAAATTATCATCTTCTACTGAAAACTCTATTAAACATTTAAGGCAGGAAGGAAATTATATATTTGCGATTAACGTTAACTCCCAAGGCAGGATTATTTTCTACATTGATGTAATAAAATTTAGAAAACTCATCCCTGATAACAGAAAGTGGCTTAAGAAAAATTTGATGTTTTCAGACAAGGGTATATTTTTTGCCTGTACTTCTAATAAAATCAAGCAAAATTTGAATGATAAAATTAATTCTAAGCCGGAGTCTTTTAACAAACCCGTAAGTTATAAAACGGGTGGTTTTGTTATTTGGGGAAAACGCCTTGTTTTAGAACTTAAAAACAAGAAAGTGAACACTGATATTTTTGTTTTCATTGTAGGTAACCCTAACGATTTTCCTTTAAACTTTTTGCAGCGTTTGCTTTTGGTTATAAACGGTGTTATTGCCGTTGCTTTGATTCTGCTTATGATTTTAAAAATTAAAAACGAAAAAGAAAAAGCGCGTATTGCTGAGTTTAAAGAACGCTCTGATTTCGTTTTTGATATGCTTGAGGAGTCATCGGGTATTTTGGACGAAAGCGCAAAAACAGGGGAGTTGTCTTTAAACAAGATTTACGATGTTACCCAGGGGCTTGAAAAAGACAAAGGCCTTGAACCGACGTTGACTGACTACACCGAAGAGACTGAAGAATTTGAAACTCAAAGTGCAGATGAAACGGTGGAAGTGCCTGATCAAGCGTATTCTGAATATTCAACCGAGCAAGTGGACGAAGAGTTAAAAGAGTTAGCCAGCCAAGTTTCAAAAGGAACGGATTTATCTAACCCGACTTTAAAAAATTACTGGGCAAATATAAGCGACGTATTAGACCTAGATTTTAATATATCCCATTTTGCTTTACTTGAAAAAGATGATGAAGGTTTGTTTACCGTTGTGCGTAGTCAGGGGTTATCACCTGAAACTGTAGATAGTCTTAAATTCAGTACTTTTGATAAGTTTTACGATAAGTTTTTTAAATTAAATAAAAATTTATATATCATTAAAGACGCTTTTGTAAATAAAAACCTTCAAGATATGTTTTCAGCAGAAGACAGGCAAAATATCGGTGAATTGTTGCTGTTTCCGGTAACGCATGAAAACGATATGATTGCTTTGCTTTGTTTCGGCAGGCAAAAGGGACTCAATAAGCTTGAAGAAGGCAAACTGCAAGAAAAGATTGTAGAAAAATCAAAAATATAATGAGTATAACAAAACGGAATTTATATTCTGCAAAAAATACAGCAATCCATGATTAATATTATATAAACATAATAACGTGAATTTTAAAATAGATATATTATACTAAAATTTGTTAAAAAATAAAATTCACCACGGAAAACGCGGAAGCAGATGAAAAAAGAGAAATCCCCCGGCTTTCCCTCCCTTTTGCTTTCTTCTCATGCCCCCTTTAATTAAAGAGGAATTAGTAAAAATTTGGGTATATAAGAGAATCACCGCTGTATCACAATCTTTAAGTAAAGAGGGAGAATTGGTGATAGTATGGGATTTAGGGAGATTTTTTTCTCTTTTCTTCAAGCCCTCCTTTATCAAAGAGATTAAAACTGAATAAACTTTCATAATTTAACGCTCATTGGTATACTAAAGTGATTTTAAAATCAAAGTATTGTATATTGTAATTGCTTTTCAACCGACACTTTAAAGTGTCGGTTGCATAAAATTTAAAGTATTATTAGTATATTATAAAAAAATAAGGACAGAATCATCCTTGTTTTATTAAAATTAACCTTTTTACATATAAATCGGTTTAGTTAATGTAAACGGGTCTTTGTTTTGCCAGTAATTTGATTGCGCTTTTTGTAATTTCTTCGGCGCTAATATCATTCATACATTTTATATGCCCGTATATACAACGTCTTTTAAAACATGGCGAACAATCCTGTTCGGAGTTTATTATTTCATATTCACCTTGATATGGTCCTGTTCTTATGGGGTGTGTAGGTCCGAAAACAGCCACTAGAGGAATGTTTAACGCGCTTGCCATGTGCATTGGACCGGAATCCGCTGTAATTATGAGTGCGGATTTTTTAATTACCCCTGCAAGTTCGTTAAGGTTTAGTTTGCCGCAAAGAAACGTTTTTTTTGCGTTTATATTTTCATAGATTTCTTTAGCAGTTTGTAATTCGCCCGTTGTACCTAAAACGAAAAAATGTGAACGGATTTTCTCTGAAATTAAATTACACGTTTGAGATAAAGTAACGGGAGGGATTTTTTTTGTCTCCCATCGCGCTGAAGGGTTAACGAGAATGACTTTTTCAAAACTTTGTAAATGAGTATTTGCGATTTCGGATAAATCAATATCTGCTGCGGAATTTTCTATGTTTTGTTTTATGCGGTTTATTTTTTCAAGTCCGGCTAAAGATGTTATTTCATAATTTTGCTCAACGTTATGTTTTGCAAGTTTTTTTTTGTGAGGCAATGTAGCTGTCAGAAATGCCCAGTTCCCTCTTGCATATTTTTTTTTGGCTTTTGATAAATATAAAAATAACGCGCTTCTGAATAAACCCTGTAAATCAAAAGCCATATCAAAATACGTTTTTCTAAGTGTTTTCACCGTTTTAATTATTTCTTTTAATAGGGCAAAAGGTTTTTTTTCGTTTTCCTCCCACTTAATTTCAAGCAAATTATCAATGTATTTATGCCCGCGAAGCAGTGCAGCGTATTTATAATCAACGAGAAAAGTAATTTTACAAGAGGGCAAAACGCGTTTAAAATATTCAAGAATCGGTGTGGTCATTACAACGTCGCCCAAACTGGATTTACGGACAACGAGTATGTTCAAAGCGCATCCCCGCCTTTATATAATTCTACACCGGAAGGTTTGCCATTAGGAAAAAGCACGTTTTCAATTTCTTTTAGCCGGATTTGCAACATCTTTTTTTGACGCAAAAGGTATTTTTTATTTTTCGTGTTCTTTGAAAGTTTTTTATCAATTATTTTAATTAAGTCATGAATTGGGACTGTGCGTATATTTATAGGCGTTTTTTTGTTTTTATAATTACGCGTATTTACCGTCCATACGGGGATAAATACGGCTTTTTCAAGAAAAACTGTGTGCCTTTTTGATTTGTTTTTTATTAACCCGTATTTTTTCTTTTTAGTTATTTTTAATGATAAAATCGCGCTGTCCCTCTCCCTGCCTTTTTTAACGGGTTTATGTATTCTGTAATAATATGCCTGAT
>CAYUYT010000147.1:0-4049 GCA_964449345.1 uncultured Spirochaetia bacterium
GAGGAGAAATCCCCCATACCCAAACTTTTACTAATCCTCCCTCTTTACTTAAAGATTGTGATACAGCTGTGATTCTCTTCCTCCGCGCTCTACGGGGTTAACTTCGTAACTTGCTACCCTGGCGCTGAAACGTTAGAGTTCCTTCTTGTAGGTTAGTGGTTTTAAATTCAGATTAAGAATCGAGGATTTATTACAAAGTTTATTTTTTTAAATAAATGCGTTAATTTTTATTGAAAAAATACAGATTAGTTGTTAAAATCCTTGTTATGGCAGAGTTAAGTGAACTTGAGAAAAAAATTTTATTAAACATTTATGATAGTGATGAAGCACAGGAAATGCGTTTCATTTTAAAAGAAAAAATCATAAACGCTTTTCCCGGTTTTGAGCATGATGTTGAATATTTTTTAGAATGGCTTGAGGATCAAGCTTATATTTACAGTCCGAGAAAAAGCTATTCGTTCCGGTTTACCAAAGACGGCCTTGATTATTGTTCAAAATATTTCATTTGATAACTTGCTTTTTTCAATAATTATACGTGTATATTTTTAATACTTGAGAGATTTTAAATGTTATGTTAACATATAAGCAGAACTATTTTCGGAGGATATTATTATGGGAATAATGAAAGGTAAAAAAGGAATCGTGTTCGGACTTGCGAATGCGGACAGTATTGCTTTTGCCTGTGCAAAAATTGCAAAAGAGCAGGGCGCTGATGTAGGTGTAACGTATTTGATGCCCGGTGATAAATACGAAAAATATTTAAAACCGGAAATCGAACCTTTAGGTTTTGATTTTGCTTTGAACTGCGATGCAACAAATATGCAAGACGTTGATAAAGTTTTTAACACGGCTAAAGAAAAGTGGGGTAAAATCGATTTTCTCGTTCACTCTATGGCATTTGCAAAAGGGGATGAACTCGGTAAAATTCCTTTTAGCCATACATCGCTTGAAGGTTATCAGCTTGCTTTAAATGTAAGTGCTTATACTTTTATAACCCTTGCCAAAAAAGGTGCAGAGTTAATGAAAGACGGCGGGTCAATGACCACAATGACTTATTACGGTGCGGAAAAAGTAATTCCGGGGTATGACATAATGGGAGTTGCAAAAGCAACGCTTGAAGCAATAACGCGTTACTTGGCAGCGGATTTAGGTAAATCTAACATCCGCGTTAACGCAATTTCCCCGGGGCCTATTAAAACTAGAGCGGCAACGGGAATAACCGGATTTGACAAAATTTTTGATGCGGCAGAAGAAAAAGCTCCTTTAGGCCGCACAGTTAGCATTGAAGAAATTGGACATACAAATACTTTTCTTTGCAGCGACTGGGGCAGCGGCATTACAGGAGAAATTATTTACGTTGATGCCGGAGCGAGTATAATGGGAATATAGATGAGAATAAAGTTAAGGTTTATTGCTCTTATCTTTTTAGCCTTATTATTTGCCTTTGGATATTTATACAGGCATGGATTGTATAATTATTTCAAGGGCTTAAAAAATAAGGGACAGCTTTTATATTTTAATAAGGGCTGGAAAAATATTTCGAATAAATATTTTAAATTAAAAGATTTTAACGGGCTAAAACCTTTTCTGCTTAATTCTTTAATCCCTGTAAAAAAAGGCAAAAATTACGAAATTAATCTTTTAAAATTAAGGCGGGAAGGCGGCATTGCGCCTTTCCGTATTTACGTTTTTACTTTTGACCCTCAATTTTTCAATTTTAAAGTACACGTTAAAAATAAAAGGGATTTTGTAAACAATTTTTTTTATAACGATATGCTATTTGGAGTTAACGCGTCTTTTTTTGATAAAAAAGGCAATATTATCGGACTTGTTATTTCCAACGGACGTAAAATAAATACTGCGGAAAGCAAAAGCAGAGCATATTTCGTTGTTTATAGAAACAGGTTAACCCCTTCAATATTTTCTTCGAATTTAATCGGAGACAACATAAATACTGTTCAAGAAGCCGTGCGCGGTTATCCGCTTATAATGAATAACGGTATGGTATCACCCGGAGTATATAAAAATTCAAGCCGTAACAACCGTATTTCCCGCAGAACAGTGGTATGCAAGCTTTTAAACGGAAATATTAGCTTTATTTTAACTGATACTTTGATAGCGGGTTTGTCTTTAAAAGAATTGCCCGTAATTTTGGCCGGGCTTGGTTCAAGGGATGCCTTAAACCTTGACGGCGGCGGCTCAACTCAAGCTCTATTTTCTTACGACAATTTGAAACTGGAAATTAGCGGTAAGGAAAAAATACCTGTTGTTATCGGGGTATACAAAAAATAGAGTTTCTAAACCAAACCTTATGCCATCCTCTAATAACGTAATTTTTCCGTCATAATTTGCGTTTTTTATTACATATTGTAAAAATTTTACAACATTATTTTTAACAATAACTTTTTGACTAAGTTGATTTTTTTTGTCAATAACGCGAAATTCAATTTATTTTTTTATTTCGATAAAATTAATTTTTTTTACTTTATTAAAAGCCACATTAGACATTGCCGCCTCTATTTAATAACTATTTTTTTAATTGAAAAGCTATTTTATTTAAAAATTCATATCAATAGACTGCAAATGCGTTGTTTTTATTCAGTAGACAACTTAGCTTACTTACATAGCAGGCAAAAAATTTTAAAGAAACTAAAGAAAACATTTACATAAAAAAAAATTATACGCTTATTTATTGACAAATATTTTAGCTGTAGTATAATCGTATGAGTACTATGGAAAAGACAGATAATTATAGTGAAATTAAATACGAACTTGAGAATGTACGAAAAGAACTGAATCTCTTAAAAAAGCAATATGATATTTTAGTCAAAACAAGCCAGTATCTTGATTTTGATAACGTTTTTTCCGTTATAACGGGACATTTAAAAAATAATTACGGTTTTGAAGGATTTATATTAAGCGTTATCAATGTAGATAGAGAAACTTACACCATGATTAAATTCGATGTGCCGCCTGAATTTGAAGAAACTACCAAAAAATTTTTAGGCAGCGATATTCCTTTTAAATGCGGTGATTGTAGCATTTCAAATAGTTTGAACACCCGCTTACCCATACTTTTTTACGTTACAGATGATTTTGAAATTCAAAGTGAGTATGACAGGGAATTGATAGAAAAGCTCGAAATTAAAACGTGTTTGAACATTCCCGTAAGCTTACAAACAGAGCCAATGGGAGCTTTTACTTTAATGAGCCATCATTCCCACATTTACGTTGACGATGTTGATACGGACGAAATATATAAATTTTTAAACCAGATCGCCAATGTTATTAAAAACTCGCGTTTATACGACAATATGTCGCAGGGGCGAGCGTTTCTTTTAAGTTTAGTGGAAAATTCTCCAATCGGTATACAGGTTGTAAATAAAAAAGGACAAATTATTTTTGTTAACCCTGCTATTGAAAATATCGGGATATTTAAGCCGCGTGATGTGCCCATAGTTAACTGGATTGACGATAAAAGCATAAAAGAAGCGAAGTTAGACAAAGATTTTGAAAAAGTGCTACAAGGCAGGACTATTTACAGGGAAAACGTATCAATGCGTTCTATTGAAACCGGAAAAGTAAAATTTCTTAATTTAACATTAACACCTATTTATAACGAGGTTAATAACGTTGAAAACGTTTTAATGATATTTTACGACAACACGGAAAAAGCCATTGCAGAAAAAACGCTTTTAAAAGACCTTCAAACCGCTAAACGCATTCAAAATAGCGTCATCTCTCAGGATGTAAATAAAATGCCCGAGCTTGAAATCAGCGTATATTTCCACCCCATGATGGAAGTTGGCGGAGATATTTACGATGTTTTTCAGCTAAGTAAAAACGTTTGCAGAATTTTTATCGCAGATGCTACGGGGCACGGTGTTCAGGGTTCTTTAACAACAATGTTAATAAAAGCCGAGTATGATAAACTTAAAATTTTTGAACTCGAACCTAATGTAATTTTAAAATTATTTAACAAAACATTTTATGACAATTACCCGAATTTGAATGTTTTTTTTACATGTTTAATTGTTGATATAAACATT
>CAYUYT010000147.1:4059-7806 GCA_964449345.1 uncultured Spirochaetia bacterium
TAAACATTGAAACGAATAAGTTTTACTTTGCTTCTGCCGGAAGTCCGCCCCAAATCATGATTCAAAACGGTAACATAAAAAAAATAAAATGTCCGGGTACTGTTATTGGCGTTGTTAAAGACAACGATTACGTTAACATTGAAAAGGATTTTAATGAAAACGATAAATTGTTACTTTTTACAGACGGTATGTTTGAAGAATTTTCCGTAAGCTATGAAATGTATAACGAAGGCAAACTTTATTCCGTTATTGATAACAACAAACAAAGCGAGATTAAGGAATTAATGAAAAGAGTTATTGTCGATCTTGATAGTTTTAGAGGAAATGCGCCGTATCACGATGATAAAACCTTCATAGGTATTCAAAAAAAATAAATTATTTAGTTATTTTATTTCGTATTAGTGTTTAATAATAATAAAAATAAAAGGAGAATTCCGTGAAAAGAAAAAACGTATTATCATTTACTATAATTTTTTTGATTTTTGCGTTAACAACGGTAACTTTATCCGCAAAATTTAATTATAAAAATTTTTACAGCAATATTTCCTGGAAAGATTTGAAAAAAAGCGGATGGACTAACAAGTATATAAATTTTAACAAAATAAACTCAGAATTATTATCAGCAGCAATTTTTTATGAAACAAATAGAATAAGAGTAAAGCATAACTTAACACCGTTTAAGTTTTCCCGTGCTCTTATGATTGCTGCGTTTATTCATTCCCGTGACATGGTTAGGCGGAATTTTATGGGACATTACAGCCCTGTACCCGGCAGAAGAAAACCGGCGGACCGCGTTAATAAATACGGAAAATGGAAATATACAATAGGCGAAAACGTTGCTAATACCTTTGCTATTAAATATAAGTCAGGCACATCATTCCGTCCCCCTTCAAACAGGGGCGGGGGTATTCGTGATTTAAAAGGAAAAGTAATTCCGCCACACACTTATGACTCATTTGCAGAATCCGTAGTAGATGCATGGATGCATTCACCGCCTCACCGCAGAAATATTTTAAACCCTAAATTTAAGGTATTAGGTGCATCTGCTTATTTCCATTTGCGCGGAAAATATCGGATACCAATGTTTAAAGCAACGCAGGTATTTGCAGGGGGAATGAATGATGAAATTGCAACGCCTTTAACAAAAAAAGCAAACGCAAATAATTCTAATCTCAACAAAAATACAGAAACTAATTACAGGGAAACATCTGCGGGCAATAGTAATACAGGCAGCGGAAAATGGAAAATTTCCATGTATTCCCGTTATAACTATAGAAATTTTAAAAACGCTCCCGGAGCAAGTTCTCCTATTAACTTTAAAAACATTGATTATGCGCTACTCGGTGCTGCAATATTTTATGCAACTAACGAGCAAAGAGCGCGCTATAACCGCCCGCTTTTTAAATATTCACACGTATTGTTCAAAGCGGCATTCATGCATAGTAAAGATATGGTAAGATACGGTTTTATGGGGCATACAGGAAGAACATCGGATAAACGTTCCCCAAGCGACCGTGTAAGGAAATTCGGAAAATGGCAGATAACAGTTGGAGAAAACGTAGCTGTTTCATTTGCTATCCGGTATAAAGCAAGAACGTCTTTCCGTCCGCCTTCAAATCCCGGAGGAAAAATCCGGTATTTGAACGGGAGAGTAATTCCACCGCATTCTTATTGGTCATTTGGACGTACTGTGGTAAATCAATGGATGCATTCTCCCGGACACAGAAGAAACATATTAAATTCACGTTTCAGGCGATTAGGCGCAGTGGGTTATTACTACCGCAAAGGAAGATACAAAATACCGTCTTTTAAATCAACGCAGGTTTTTGCAGGCGGAACTAACGATTAAAAACTAACTTTAAAAATAAAAAAAGCGGCAAAAATTTGCCGCTTTTTCGTTTCAACATTTATTAATCAGCCTGCATTAACGTGATTGTCTGCACGGCTTACAACGTCTATTCTTTGCTTGGCTTTTTCTAATAATAACGAATAACTTTCTTTGGGATATTCGATCATGGATATTCTGTTACAGTTCAAACAAATCGTCCTAAAAACGTGATTTTCGTTATCCGAACGTTCGTAAACGAATTTAAGATGTTTTTCCCCGCATTCTTCACAAGAATTTTTCGTTTCTAATATATATTCAACAAATTGCAATTCTTGAATATCAATCTCGGCCATTTTTGCATGAACTTTGCTTTTTAAATCTTCAAGATTCATAACCGCGGCCGCCATATATCCAGTTAAATCGGGTAACCCTGCAATAACGTTTTCATCATTAAAATTTTGTATAAAATCAACGGAATGTGAAAGCATATAAACTCCGGTTGTAAAGGGCTGCATTAAAACGTTTAATATAACTTTTCTTTCCATATCTACAAAAATGAAGGGTGCTGGCCAGTAAATTCTTTTGCCGCAGTTATTGCATATTTCACTATTCAAATCCCCCGCGTAAATATTTGGCCAATACATTGGATGGGTAGTAATATTTAACATTGTTACCACGTTTATATGAATTTTTTCTCCGCATTTACAACGCATTTGTGCTTTATTAATAATTGACATTTTCCCCTCCGGTTAAAAGTAAAGCGTACTTAAAAAAAGTATCGGAAATAACCTGATAAAGTTAAGCAAAAGTTAAATATCTCACTTTTTACGCTTAATTGATATTTAAATGAATAAAAATTATTTATATTAAAAATATTTTTTGACGAATTTATATTTATGCTTGAAATATTAGGGCGCGTCTGTTATATATTTTAAGTTATGAAGAAAAAAAATATTTTAATAATAGCAATAGTTTTAAGTTTTGCAGTTTTATACTGTGACGCTAAAAGTGAAAAAATTAACCCCGAGTTAATCTATGGGAAATGGCAAATATATACGTCACCGGAAGATTTAAAAAAATTGAAAACGGGTATGCAAAAATTGTTCTTTGTTTTCCGAAAAGACGGAACCGGTGTATTTTATTATTACAACGTGAATTATAAATCAGGAACGCAATCTTTCCGCAAAGACAAAAAATTTAAGTATGAAATTTTACCTGATAGACTTAAAATAACGTGGCTTGAAAACAAGCAAACTGTGTACTGGCCATATAGTCTAAAAGAAGAAAACAAATTTTTAGTATTAAGCGACCCGACGCCCGGATATGCAATAACTTATGCGTTGCAAAGGGTTGAAAATAACGAAGAATAAATATACGGAGAAGATTATGTCGTTTATGAAAGACGGGATGCCTGCAAAAATAGAAGCTTATGTACCCATTATTAACGAAATAGTTTCTTCTTTAGGCGTGCCACCTTCTGAGTGTTACAACGAAGAAAAAAAAATTTGGTCATTGCAAAAAAATAACGCAAAAGTAGATATAATTATGTTCTCCATTAGCAATAAAAACGGTGAATCCGAAGATTATATTGAAATTTCGTCTCCTGTAATGGAAATCCCCTCAAAGGAAACAGAAAAGTTTTTCAAAAAGTTATTAGAAATTAACAGTACTTCAATCGGTGTGAAATTTGCAATAGACAAGGATTGGGCATGGCTTCTCGTTCAAAGAGAATTGAAAGGGTTAGACCGTAATGAAACTTTAACAATGCTTGAACGAATTGGCAACTTTTCAAATGATATGCAAAAAAACTTAAAAGAAGAATTTTTAAATTAGTTACCTGATTTTTGCTTTAAAATAACCTTGAGTGAAGTATAACCATTTACCTGAAGAATTACGTATTTTAAAATTAAATTTTGCCT
>CAYUYT010000147.1:7816-9094 GCA_964449345.1 uncultured Spirochaetia bacterium
TACTGAATTTGTACGTTTTTCCGTTATTTTTAAAATTTGCATGGCAGGAGAGTCAAAATTAGTATAAATATTTCCTTTTTCGTCGGTATAATTAACGTCGTTTTTCCACGCTGATTTTACCCCTGTAGCTAAATTTTGCAATGTGAATTTAAGCATTGGGTTTTCTTTAAACGGGTCGGGTTTTATTCTAACCGAGTACATATTTTCTTTGATTTTTATACATCGCGCGAACCAGCATCTTATCTTACCCTGCAATAAAAAACATGACATTCCTGCTGCCTCATGCCATTTATAAATAATACGGGTTTTATTTTTATTTAATTTATTTTTCCTATCATTAGATTTTTTTTGCTTACAATTTATTAACAAAAAAATTGAAAGCAAAAAAACAACGGTAAAATATTTTTTCACTTGCTTTTTTCCTTTAATATGTAGATGATACCGGATTTTGATGTAAAAATAACGCGTTGTTTATGAATAAAAACAAAATCATTAACCTGATTTCCAAAAAAGAATGTGCCCCTTTCATTTCCGTTTTTTGTATAAATAAAACGCAGCCTGTCTTGGGTACCTGAAATAATCATATATCTTCCGAAAACAACAGGCGGGATATTTAATCTAGTTTCCATTGCGGAATTCCATATCATTTTTCCGTTGTTTTTATTTAAACAAAACAAATAATGTCCTCTTGAAACGAAGTAAACGCGTTTTTTATGAAATGCAGGGCTTGCTATAATATCCCCGAAAGTTTTATGCTTCCACATTAAATTTCCGTTGTTAATATTCAAGCAGTAAAAATAATTATCAGCAGAGCCAAAATAAACGTTCCCTCCTGATACGATAGGAATACTTTTCATAGGTCCTTTGGTATTATAAGAAAAAATCACATTCCCTTTTTTAAAATTAACCGAGTAAACAGTACCTTTATCCGTACCTAAATAAAGCCGGCCATTATATAAACTGAACCCCGGTCTATTGCTGCCATCTATATCTAATTGCCATACAATTTTATTCGTTTTGTAGTTAAAACGAATAACCTTGTTATTGTATGAGGTAACAATGGTATTTTCATAAATAAGTGGTTCTTTACAATGCGTGCTTATGTTAAAGCTACTAATTAATTGCGCCGAATGTTTATTTATAATGTAGATTTTTTGCTTCCCAAAAAGAAATACGTTGTTCTTATGAATTTGGGGTCTGGTATTTATTCTTTCGGGTATCTTAATAATCCATTTTAATTTTTTCTTTTTTACGTTGAATTCAAACAACCGCTTACCC
>CAYUYT010000148.1:0-9033 GCA_964449345.1 uncultured Spirochaetia bacterium
TTTTTTTGTCAATAAAAAATTTGCTATACTTATAACAAAATACGACATTTTAAAATATTCTCTAAAATTTATCGGTAAAACTTACATTAAATATGGATTTTAACTTAAAAAAAATATTTTTTCCAAAACCTTTTATAAAAATATAAGCCCCGAAAAATTTTATATAACAAAAAAAAGAAATAAATATAATAATGTTTCAAACTGTCAATTAACATTTTAAATTTATTAACTTAAAATGTCAATCGAATAATTCTTTTTTGTTACATTAAAAACTAATTTTTCATTATTTTAAATATTTGACAAATCAAAAACGCATAAATTATACTCAATTTAATTTATTTTTTTCTTTACCCTAACTAATTTTATTTTTATTCTTAATTTCGTGAAAATAATTTTTAAAAATCCCCAGTCCATTGTATTTATAATCATTACCGCGGCTGTTTTTATGGCTATTTTTATTTTCAGCATCATTAAAAATAAAACGAAAAAAAATATTATTAGTTCGGCTTTAAAATTTATATTCATTGCTTTAATACTATTTATATTCGCATGGCCAAGCATTCAATATTATAAAAACAAAAAAACGTATAAAAAATTATTCCTTTTCATTGATTATTCTTTAAGCATGAATGATGCGCATTTGCAAAAAAAATATATTTCCGCAAAAAATAAAGCAGAAAAATTAATCACTACGATAAAAAAGTATTCACCATTGCCACTGAAAACGTTTTATACCACAAGCAACGCGTTTCCCCAGAAAACTATCGTAAATCCGTATTCCAAGTTTAATACAGAAAACGTCCTCATCGAAAGTAAAAACAATGAAGCACAAATAGCATTTATTATCACAGATTTTACCAATTTAAAAATACCGGAAAAAATCAACACGGGAATTCCCGTTTACTTCATTAAACAGGAAGCATTAAACACGGAAGTATTCATCAAATCATGCATTTATATTAACCCTAAATTTGAAACAATTATTATAAATAACGGAAAACCGCAAACTAGTTATGTAAATATTTATACAAACAAGGTAAAAATATATACAAAAAAAATATTCCTTAAAAATGGATTGAATACAATAACCGGCAATCTAACCCCCACACAGATAAAATCAAAAGTTTTAAAAGTTACGCTTACAGGAGCGAAAACGGATAAAAACGTCTTAAATAATGTTTTTTATTTTAAAGCCGAAAAAAAGAAAAAACTGAATATATATACATTTTTCTCAAGACCATCTTATGATACTAAGTTTTTAATGCGTTTTTTAAAAACAACGGATAAATTCTCCGTGAAAACAATCATACCGGGGGCGGATAAAAGCGTAAACATTGCGCCTTCGGATAAATATAACGCAGCTTTTGCCGGTGACCTATGGCCCGGGAATATACTATCAACAAAAGGCATTGTTTCATACGTAAAAAACGGCGGGACTTTAATCTACTTACACAAAAACAGCAACCTCGGACACGTTGTATTTAAACCGTTAAAAACCGTATTGCCTTTTACCTTAAAGCCGCAAGGGTATTCTCCCAAACAAAGAGAACAACTTACTCCTACGGCTTACGGACTTAACTTTAGTTTTATCAATTTCAGGGATAAGGATAGGGCACGGGAAATATGGAAATCATTTATGGAAATTAAACCTATTGAAGAAGACGTTATACCTAAACGCGGTGCTAAAACGCTTTTAAAATACGGAAATAAACCCGTTTTTCTACGTTATAAATTAGGCAAAGGCGTTGTTTATGCAATATTATTTCAACCGTTATGGAAAATGGATTTCACAGGACTTGGTTACGGAACTAAAACTTATTTTTTAAACATCTTATACAACGATTTAATAACGAGTTCTGTAAAAACAGGAAAAAATCCCGTTGTTATTCCTAATCCCGTTATTAAATCGGGGGAAAAAGTAAAAATTATAGCAAATACCGGATATGAAAACGCGTTAGCTTCGGGAAAACTTAAAATTTATTTACAAAACAAAACTAAAGTGAAACGGATTTATTTTAAACGCGTTGCTGACCAAGTTATTTCACAAATCAAAATTAGCAGGCCGGGTAAATATGATGTTTTATTAAATGGCAAAAATATAGGCCGAGTATACGTTAATTATCCGGAAAGCGAGCTTGCAGCGGATTCGCAGAAAAACGTATTTAACGTTTTTCGCAATCAGACAAACAACGTAAAAATCTTACATGAAAAAGATTTAATTAAAACGCTTAAATCATTTAATAAAGTAAGCGTGTCAAAACGCGTACAAAAAAGCGTTGATTTAAACGCACTTATAATTTTATCCTTAATTATTCTCTGCGTTATTTTAGCAGCGTGGTATTTCCGCCCGGAATGATTGGATATACATGCTTAAAATATTTTCCAAGTTAAAAAAACCTAGTGTTACTAATTTAAAGGCCGAATCAACGTAGAAAAGTTGCCGGTCAACTTTTCAACAACGAATGCTTTTTTCACAAATCATAAAAAGGTGTAAAGACCGTTTCCTCCTCTGCGCGTTACCCTTGTTTTTGAATGAGCCTTTTTTTATATGTAGGGACTTTAATTTTTTTTAAGTGGTCTGTTTTGCGCCGGAATCACTGGACTAGTTTAACCGGAATATGCAAATATCCATTGTTTATGAATTTCCTCCCTGGTGTTTTTTTCCAAATAAACAATGGGGTACACCTCAACCATTTTTTCTTTTTACAGAACAATAAGGACAGAATCAGCAATAATACAAATATTTATACTATTATGTAATATTTAATAATATCAATGTGTTAATGTTTCATTTTATTTTAATATATATTAACAAACATTTATTTATGAAAAAAACAGCATTACCATTAAAATTAAATATAACGGTTTCCTTATTATTGAAATAGATATATTTTGCAGTAAAGTTTAAAACGATATAAGTCTTTATGATTTATCCGTTAAAATAAATAATTTTTTATCTAAAACAAAACACCCGTTTTAAACATTAATGTCCATGCCCGCGAATCATATTTATCATTCTGTATTTTAGATATAAAAGTTGTAACGTAATATTTAAAGCTGACTCCAACGGGAATTTTCACAGGGCCTAAATCAATTCTATATCCGATAGTAGCACCGATAGCAAAAACTAGGTCATTAGCCTCAGAATCGGAAAAATTTTCAAGGTCATACCAGAAATCATTATGAATTTCATACATTAACTTAAAGTTCAATGATAAATCAAGGTCAACGAAAAAACCTGAAAAAGTAAAACCTGCCCCAATATCAAGATTTAAAACGTTATATTTAATTTTATAAATGTCGGGTGAAGCTGCCCAGTCCCATTCCCCCCGAACCTGATTATATCCTAAATTAAAATGCATACCGAAATTTTTTGTAAAGTAATAATAACCGTCAATACCGATACCAAAACACGCAGTAATGTCGTTGCTATTATACGAATCAGAGATTTCATCAGAATACGTTACTTTTGATATTCCTACGCTTACATTTGTTCCGAATAAAACTTTTGTATGAGATTTACCTGAAACGATAAAAACAAAACAAAACAAAATAATAATATATATTCTTTTCATAGATAACTCCTTATCAAGGATTAATAAAATTCGTTAAAAGTCGAATAAGACGCCAACGGTTAATAATAATGACCAGGCTTTAACATGCGTACCCTTTTCACCCACATCACGTACAAAATTCGTTAGATAATACTTAAAGCCTAAACAAAGCGGTATTAATAATTTTGACGTTTTAAACCGGTACCCAAAACTAAAACCAACACCTAAAACAAATTTCCTTTTGTCAATATCTGAAGTTGATTCTATTTCTGAATAATCTTTCCATATGCCCTCTTCCTTTATCCGGTAAGAAATTTTAAAATTAAAAAGCAAATCAAAGTCAATTAAAAAATTTCCAAACCTAAAGCCCGGGCCTACATCAATACTTATAGTATGAAACTGTGATAAATAATCCTCATTTTCCACTTTGTTTCTTGCCTGACCATGCAATAGATTATAATTAACAGAGAAATGAAGTCCGCCTGCTTTTGAAAAATACCAGTAACCGTCAAAGCCGAAACTAAAACCAAAGCTTGCGCTTAAATCGATTTCATTCTCGCCAGCTCCAGAAATTGGCGTAGAAGAAACTCCTAAACCCGTTTTTAAACCAATGTACGTAGCAGCATTTATAGGTTTTATAAAGTAAAACAAAAACAAAAAAAATATTATTGCAAGATTACGCGTTTTCACGTTAAAAACCTCCTTAAAGTATATAATCTGTATAATACACAATTAATATAATTATATCTAATATTTTACTTCAATATTTCATATTATTTTAAAAAAATTTTGCATTTTTAAATTACAAAAAAGCCCTATAGATATTTCACCCAGATTTTTACAGCAATTTATATTATGTGGTTTTATACCTCAATATTATCAAAAATAATTTTAATTCGTTGCAACGGAATTTTATACATAATAAAATTATGCTTAAAATGTAAATTATGGAAAAGTTTTTAGCAAGTAGTATCGCGTTATTTTTTTATGCTTTATTTTTATTCAATGAGTTCAGAGCGCAGGTATGAACGTCAAATCAGCATGAATAGGTGCAGGTGTTATGCTAGATGTGAACGCATTTACAAAAAAAACATGAGCATATAACTTAAATGCAAAAAAGGTGTTCGGATATGCATGAAAATGCGGTTGCGTAGAAACAGAAATAGATGCCGGGAAAAATTATTAAAACGTAATCGCCAAATCATAAAAAGGTGTAAAGACCGTTTCCTCCTCTGCGCGTTACCCTTGTTTTTGAATGAGCCTTTTTTTATATGTAGGGACTTTAATTTTTTTTAAGTGGTCTGTTTTGCGCCGGAATCACTGGACTAGTTTAACCGGAATATGCAAATATAAAAATTATTTTTAAAATAGAACTTATTTGATATTATATTTATAATAAATCATACTCTTATTACGAGTTTAAATATGTATGAAAAAGGAATAACGCAAATTCTCGAGAAATTAGATGACAATGAACGTAAAGAAGTATTAGACTTTGCAGAATTTATAAATCATAAGCACAAAGCGAAAAATAAAGTAGATAAAAAAAAAATGAAAAGCTTGACGGTGTTTTCAAAAATTATGCAAAACCTGAATTAATAGATAAAGAAAAAGATTTAGCATGGGAACTGGCCGCTAAAGATAAATTTCAGGATTAATAATGATTTATTTGGATACCAATATTATATTAAGATTTTTATTAAAAGATGATAAAAAATTAAATAAAAAAGCACGGGAAATTATTCTTTCAGATGAAAATCTATTCTAAATGAAGTAATAGCCGAAGCAGTTTACATTTTAACTAAAGTTTATGAAATTGATAAGCATAGCGTTTGTAAAATTTTATCAGATTTTATTCAAAATGAAAATATTATGCTGAATAATAAAGATGTCATGTTAAATGCCTTGAACATTTATTCAAATAATAATATTGATTTTGTTGACAGTATACTCTGTTCAATTGGAACTAACAAAAATAATAATATAGCATCTCTCGATAAGAAAATCATAAACTTCCTAAAAAATAATTAAAAATCAACATATATATAATAAACATTTTTTATATATTACTTACAAGAATTTTTATAAGCATATCAGAATAATTTAAAAAATAAATTTTAATTTATTGAAAAAATGCATTAGTATATTTTATAATACATTATTAAGATTACATTAGAGGTAAAAACTGTTGACTAAAAAAGATGTGGTTTTAAAAGAAATACTTGAATTATCCCCTTTAGATAGAGTTGATATTTGAAAAAATTCTTACCAGCCTTGAAAACAGGTCAACTAGAGAAATTGATGGTTATTTCTCCGGTAAAATTAAAACAAAATCAATGAAAGAATTCTTTAACGGCTTAAATTCCTAATCACAACGCATAAAAAAAAACCGCCCTCTCTATGTGTCAGCGTAATTATCGCCCTTATGAAAGTAAAATTTTGATTCCATTTTTTATAAATCGAATTTTCACCTAATTTCAAACTTGCACTCTGAAAATAACGGGAATTTGACCAACGCCTTTTTTTTACGTAAATTAATTAACAAAATTTACAAAAAAAAACGGGAAAACAGCATGGGTAAATCTTTAGTATATAAAATTCTTGAAAAACACCTCGTTTCCGGTGAATTAAAGCCGGGCAACGAAATAGGAATAAAAATCGACCAGACATTAACGCAGGATGCAACGGGTACAATGGCGTATCTTGAGTTTGAGGTTTTAAATAAAAAGAAAGCGGAAACCGAACTTTCCGTAAGCTACGTTGACCATAATACGCTGCAGGACGGGTTCGAAAACATGGATGATCATTTATACCTGATGAGTGTTGCAAAAAAATTCGGTATAAAGTACTCAAAAGCCGGCAACGGTATTTGTCATCAGGTTCACCTAGAGCGTTTCGGTGAGCCGGGCAAAACGCTTCTCGGTTCGGACTCGCACACACCAACAGGCGGTGGTATAGGAATGATAGCAATCGGTGCGGGCGGTCTTGACGTTGCACTTGCCATGGCGGGTGAACCGTTTTACTTAACAGCGCCTAAAGTTATAAAAATAAACTTAACGGGAAAATTAAAACCATTCGTGAGCGCAAAAGACGTTATTTTAAAAGTGCTTGAAATATTAACAACGAAGGGCAATGTGGGTTGCATTGTTGAGTACGGCGGTGAAGGCATAAAAAGTTTAACCGTACCCGAACGCGCTACTATTACGAATATGGGCGCTGAACTCGGTGTAACTACGAGTGTTTTTCCTTCGGATGAATTGACTAAGGAATTTTTGGAAGCTCAGGGCAGAGGCAGTTCATGGGTTGAGTATAAATCCGATGGCGATGCTGATTATTATAAAGTTATAGATATAGATTTAAGCGAAGTTATTCCCATGGTAGCGTGCCCGCATTCGCCGGATAACGTAAAAACGGTACAAGAGCTTAAAGGCCTTGACGTTGACCAGATATTGATAGGGAGCTGCACAAACGCATCCTACCGTGATTTAATGATTGTGTCGGCAATGCTTGAAGGAAAAAAGGTAAAGCCTGAAGTTTCTTTCGGCGTCGCAGCGGGCTCAAGACAGGTACTGGAAATGGTAACGCAGGATAACGGGTTGATGAACATAATCAAATCCGGCGCAAGAATTTTGGAGTCGGTTTGCGGATTTTGCATAGGCGCAGGGCAGGCACCGAAAAGCAAAGGCGTTTCTATTAGAACCTCAAACCGTAATTTTAAAGGAAGAAGCGGTACTGCTGATGCTGATATTTATTTGGTTAGCCCTGAAACAGCAGTTGCGTGTGCATTAACGGGGAAAATCACAGACCCGCGCAGCTTAGATATTAAATACCCGAAAGTGAAATTACCAAAGAAATTTTTAATAGATGACACAATGATTTTAGAGCCGGAACGAGACGGCAGCAAAGTTGAGATAAACCGCGGGCCTAACATAGGCAACCCGCCTTATTCCGACCCGCTTGCGGAGAACTTAACCGGTGAATGTACATTAAAAGTAGGCGATAAGATAACAACGGATCATATAATGCCCGCCGGGTCAAGATTGAAATACCGTTCAAATATTGAAAAGTATTCAACTTTTGTATTTGAAGGAGTTGACCCTGATTTTCATAAACGCGCGGCGGAAAACCGGGATAAGGGAGTGCACAACTTCGTTGTAGGAGGCTTGTCATACGGGCAGGGTTCGTCAAGGGAACACGCCGCAATTTGCCCGATGTTTCTAGGTGTAAAAGCTGTTATTGCTAAATCCTTTGAACGCATTCATTCTGCAAATTTGATTAACTTTGGAATTTTACCCCTTACTTTTAAGGAAGAAAACGATTATGATAAAATCGGACAAGGCAATGAATTAAAAATACAAGGGATAAGAGAAACGGTTATGAATTCAGGAAAAATAATTTTAAAAAACGTTACTACGGGAGATGAAATAGAACTTGAGGCAAACTTATCCGGCAGGCAAAAAGAAATTATTCTTGCAGGCGGTATGTTAAACGTTTCAGGAGAATAAAAAAGTAATTTTACTTCATAAACAATGGAATTTTTTAAAAAAAATAAGTAAATTTAACAAAATTCTTTGTTTATATTCTTGTTAACGACAGAACGTGTCGTGCTTTTTCTAATACATTCTACTAGAATTTGAATTCACAGGATGTTTTTTAAAGGCAAAAACAAAATATAAACGGAGAAATAAAATGGTTGGAACGACAATGGCAAAAAAAGATTCAAATGAAAACGGCGATAAATCAAAAGCACTTGAAACTGCTATTCTTCAAATTGAAAAGCAATTCGGCAAAGGTTCGATTATAAAATTAGGTACTCAGGATGTTGATGATGTACCGAGTATCCCCACAGGCGCTTTAACAGTTGACATTGCTTTAGGCATAGGAGGTATCCCACGAGGAAGGGTAACGGAAATCTATGGTCCTGAATCATCGGGTAAAACTACGTTGGCTTTAAGCGCTCTTGCTCATGCGCAAAAATCAGGGGGTATAGCCGCTTTTGTGGATGCCGAACACGCTCTTGACCCGGCTTATGCAAAATTACTCGGTGTTGATATAGATAATTTATACGTTTCTCAGCCCGGGTCAGGAGAACAAGCGCTTGAAATAGTTGAAGCCCTTGTTAGAAGCGGCGCAGTTGACGTTGTCGTTGTTGACTCGGTCGCCGCTTTAGTTCCGAAAGGCGAGATTGACGGAGATATGGGCGATGCGCACATGGGAATGCAGGCACGTTTGATGTCTCAGGCATTAAGAAAATTAACTTCAATTATAAATAAATCCAAAACATCAGTAATTTTTATAAACCAGATACGTCAGAAAATTGGCGTTATGTTCGGAAGCCCGGAGACGACTACAGGAGGCAACGCGTTAAAATTCTATTCATCGGTTAGGATGGATATCCGTAAAATTGAAACGCTTAAAAAAGGTGCTGACCCTTACGGAACCAAAGCAAGAGTAAAAGTTGTAAAAAATAAAGTTGCGC
>CAYUYT010000149.1:0-8981 GCA_964449345.1 uncultured Spirochaetia bacterium
GCCTTTTTAATTTTATCCGTTATAAATTCAGTTTTTATAAGCGTGTATTTATTTAAACCGCGTTCAAAAGACGTAAGTAAATATATGGTTATAAATCCTTCCGTGCGTTACCGATTCAAACTTTATAAAGATAACGATGTGTTATTGGGAAAAGATTATTTGGTGCGCTATGAAAATTTTAATAAAAAGACAAAGCGTTTTTCAAACTTAACAGCGGTTAATTTAAAAAACGGGGCACAGTATATTTCAAAGCTGGGATATATTGTTAAAAAGAACGGTAAATATTTCCTTATGCTTGCTTCTCCGTTTTCCGTGGAAAATAACGCTAGGGTAGGTAATTTAGGTATTCACGTTTTTGAGAACGTAAAAATAAACCCGTTTTTTAAAAAAACTTTTTCCCTTTATCACACGGTTAATGCAAAGTATTTGTTTTATAATCATTTACTTTCCCGTCAGAAAAATAAAAAAAATATATGGCATTATTTAAATACTTTGTTAATTGTTATGGGCATAAACGCTGTGTTTATGATTTTTGGTTTGTTTTACACTATTGAATCACACAGAATTGTTAATATTGCAATATCCATATCAATGATCCCCTTTATTTATACTTTAATATATTTTATATATAAAATTCCTTTTAACAAGATAAGTTTTTTAAACAAAGGATTTTTAATTCGCATTAATTTCGGGGTATTAATGTTTGTGCTTGCAATAGTTTTATTTGTTCCCGCTTTATTTAGGGTGAGATATAATTCACAGAGGGGGGCATAATTGAAGGATCTATTTATTAAAATAATTATCTGGTTTGCCGCTTTTCTCTTTGCTTTTATAATATTATCTTACTTCGTTGATATTGTGTCCTATTTTAATTTTTCCGAATTGTTTACGGGAAAAATAACTTTTCTAATGCGAATTTTAATTTTTATGCCCTATGCGTTTTCCATATCCCTTTTCGTTTGCCTTATTTTTTTCGTTGATTTTTCTTCATCTCCCATGGGAATTTTTGCCGCTTTTTTTGTTTTGCTCGTTTTAAGCTTGGTGCTTTTGGATTTTGTATATGTTAAAAGCGGGGATAAAAAATCTCCCGTAATTAACGTAGATGATATTTCAAAAAAAGAACAGAAAGACGGGGATTTCAATAGAAAACAAGGTATTAAACAAAAGGTGAACAAAACACTTAACGCAATATTTTTTACGGGAAGATATGATATTGCGCTTGACATTATCGATAGTCCTCTTTACGCGACAACGAGCGTAAAAACTCAGGATAAAAGCAAGCCGGAGAATAAAAAACAATTAAATCAGGCTGAAAACACTCTCGTTGCTCAATTGAAATTTTTTATTCTAAAAAGAATTAAACATGAACGCAAGTTGATAAAAAATGCCCATAAATTAGACCCGGATTTAAATAAAGGGCTTAGGTATTTGAAGCACGGGCACTATTCTTCTGCGCAAAAATATTTTAAGGCAAACATAAATCATTACACGCGTTATTTTTATAATAAATCTTTAACCTTGCTGCAGAGACAGGGGCAGTTAAATATTGAAGAACAATACCAAAATTTACGCAGGAAGCGGCAGTTAATGCAGTTAGGTAAACGCGTTGAACAAAAATATAAAGACCACCCGCGCACTGTTTATGAATTTTATTATGATATGCAAAAAGTTTATGGTGAACTGGGGCATACAAACGCGTTATCTAAATATTCACGTTTAATTTCCGTTGATGAAATAACACAAAGGGAACTTGAGGTAATAAAAAATCGAAATAAAATGAATAATCTCGTTTATATTTCCGATTTGGAAGTCATAGATAAGCAAACCGGAAAGAAAATTACGTTTAAACGCGCTTTTATTTTTATAAAAAAGGCGTTCTATCTAGAAGGGTCGGCCACCGTATATTTTACCGGAGTTACAATTTTCCCTACTGTTAAGAAAACTTATGAAATCGGTGTTATGCGTGTAACAGGCCCTAAAGGTATATTTAAAAACTTTACCGGTGGACAGGGAAGTGTAATTCATAACGGTATTATAACTTTTTCCGTCAACCCTATGAATATAATTAAGTTTCAGAACATTTATCCTTCAGGCAAAAAACTTTCAACTTTCACTTTGCTTGGCGTTAAAAAGGATTCCATTATATACCGTTTGTTTGGCATTGTGTTAAAGGAAAGATTGAATTATTATGCCGGAGTTATTCTTAGTTTTATATTTGTATTTCTCATAGCATATTTTACGCGCGTAGGGGACAAGGTTAAAGTTAACAAAGCCCTTTGGGTGCTGCCTATACTCGTAGTTATTGTCTTTTCTTTTCTAATTACTCATTTTTCATTTTATATTTCCAATGAAATTATTAAATTGATATTATAGAGGATTATTATACTAATGTGATTTTAAAATCAAAGTATTGTATATTGTAATTGCTTCTCAACCGACACTTTAAAGTGTCGGTTGCATAAAATTTAAAGTATTATTAGTATAGTATAATGTGCGATTATATTAATTAAGTATTATTTTTTATTACTAAATGTTATAAATTTTCCGACATAATTAATGTAAATTATTTTATTAAAAATTTTAGTAAGATTCAAGAGAAATAATTGAAAATTAAATTGAAGAAAATCTTAAAATATATACATACTAATCTTTTCACAATACTAACGAGTTTTATAATGGCTGGTATTTTTGCAGGCATTGCTATATTATTACGCCGTTTGAAATTTCCAACTGTAGTCATATATGCAGTTCCGGGCGTGGTAGTCGTTATTATTAATCTTTTCGTTTTAAACTACAGCCAAAAGGATTTATCAAAAGTAAGTAATACTATCGAAAAAATTGTACAAGGAACGCTTTCCTTAAAAAAACGCGTTGATGTTTCATCCCCGGGTAAAGTGGGGGAAACAGTTCGTTTGTTAAACAATTTGATTGAAAAAATTCATAACATTATTTTTTCAATTATTGAAAACACCAATAAAGTTGCGAGTTCAGGAGATTTGCTTGCTGAAAGCGTTGCAAACGCAACGGACAAAATCGCAAATACAATAAAATCAATCAAAGCCGTTGAAGGTAAAATTAAAGGGCAGTCTGATATTGTTTTTGATACCGAGAAAACAATGAACGAATTATTAGAAAAACTTGATGAAATACATGACTCAATAGAAATGCAATCAAGCAGCATATTCGAATCATCGGAAAGTATTAAAAATTTAGTCGGCTCTATAAACGACGTTGCTCAGGCTTCGGTGCGTGCTGAAAATACTGCGAATAATTTAAAAGACGTTGCATCCGAGGGGAATGATTCCGTTGAAAGCGCCATAATCGCTATTGAAGAAATTGAAGAAGCATCCAAGCAAATCACGGAAGTTATAAAGATTATTCGGGGGATTTCCGAGCAAACTAACCTTCTTGCTATGAACGCGGCAATCGAAGCTGCCCATGCCGGACATCACGGTACGGGGTTTGCCGTAGTTGCAGAAGAAGTTAGAAAGCTTGCTGAAAATTCAAGAGCGAGAACAAAAGAAATCAACGATGCAATTAAAAGCATTATGGGCAAAATTAAGAACGGCGTTGTTTTATCCCAACAAGCAGGTCAGTCTCTAACGAAAATAACTAATGACGTTGCAAATACCGTACACATGATTGATAAAATTTCCTCTGAAACAAACGAACAAAAACAACGCGTTGAAACCGTGTTAAACGCGCTTAACTCCATTGAAAAAGTTACAATGGATATTAGAAGCTTTATGGACGAGCAAAAAGATACTGCACACAGAGTTACGCAAGTAATGCACGAATTAAATGACATTACCGAAACAATTAAAGATGACATTACTGAGCAGGGTAAAAACTCCGAATCCGTTGTCCAGTCCGTTCTCGCTATTAACGATATTGCAAACGAAAATACAATTACTGTTATAGGCCTTGAAAATACTGCCCGGGAATTTAATATTGACGAGTAACTTTAAAAAGTTATAAAAAATGTGATTTGTTTTATTTATCTGGATAATATTATGTTAATGTGTTAGTATATTTTGTATACATTATTTTTATTCGGAGTAAAACATGAAACGCGTTGTTCTTGCCTTTTTTTTAATATGTTTATTTGCAAGTCAGATTTTTTCTTATACAATAAAGGATTTCAAAACTCTTGAATATCAAATAAGCAAAATCAAAAATCCGCATATAAATAAAGCAAGGGCGGTAACAATGCTGAAAAGATATTTAAAAAACGCAAATAAGGACTGCGCTTTTGCAATGAAAATAATCCTTTTAAGTTTTCTTTATGAAAAATATGAACTCGCATCAAAAATTAATTTTAAAATCGACGGATACGATAATGAATGGAAACACGCTCCGTTTGTTTACCGTGATTACGCCCGCAACGTAAAAATTAAAAATGCTGATTTAATACAATTTAAAGCTTATTTGGATTCGGATTATAATTTATACGTTATGCATAAAACTTTAGGCAGACCTCTTAAACGAAAAAGCGAGGAAGCTTTCTATTTACGGTTTTACGATGAAAGCGGGAAAAATCTATTTAAGCTTTATTATAGCTGGAATGGTAAAAGCGCGTGGTATAAGTTTAGTAAAGGCGACAGAAAACGCAGATACATTAACTTGAAATTTGCGGTAAATACTGTGGGCGAGGCAGTTATTCCCTTAAAACAGATTTATAAACAACGTGGTTTAAAACTTCCTGATAAAATACAAATCCGCGCAGGAGTTTATCATCCCAGGCTAGGAAAAATAGTAAAGCGTATGAAAAAAAATGGCCGGAGTTTGCGCTGGTGGTCTTCGCGGATAGATACTTCTCATCGCATTGATGTTTTTAACCGGCCTAAAAATTATGCGTTAGAATTGCTTTTATATTTATTACAAAAAAATGCTTCCATTAAGGGGGATTCAATAACACCGGCTTTGGCGCTTGCTAATAATTATTTATACTCGATTGCTGATAAACAAACGCGCAAGGCAATTCTTAAAGATACTGAGAAACATTTTTACCTTTATAAAAAAATATTAGAACAGCAAAAAAATTATACCATAAAATATGATCTGTCCAAAACCGGAGTTCTGCCTAAATTGTACTGGGCTTACCGTATAAAAAAAATAGACTGGCCGCGGCGTAAGAAATTATCAATGAAAAGGTATAGGGAATTCGTTGACTCTATAGAAAATTTATACAAAGTTAGGCAAATTGTTTTTCGAAATAACCTGCATAAGGGTAATTCATTATTACACATTGCAACGAAACTCGAACGCTTTGCCCGAAGCAAGAACACTTACCGTGCTGAAATTGATGTGCACAGGCAAAGAGCGCAAAAAGGCAATAAAAATAGTATTCAGGCATTAAAAGAATACAGAAACGGTAAGTATGAAAAGTATTATTACGGCAAAAAACGCAGATGGGATTTATTTTACTGGCTTAATTATCAAATGCCAGGTTTTGAGAAAACAGGAAAATATATAGGTGATTGTGTAACAATAACGCTTTTTCAAATGGCGTTTTACAAAGCTCTTGGTATCCCCGTTTTAGCTAATCAGATTAAATCAATACCCCTAAAAAGTTATAGTCATCACTCACCGTTTTTTTATAACGCGTTTTTAAAACGCTGGGTTAGTATTCAACGCCCGCCTAAAAATCGAAAGCTTTATCATAACTATTTAATAAAACCGCGCTGGCATCATAAGCTTTATCAAGAATTCAGAAGTGGGTATAAAAAAGTTAAAGGGGTAAGTTATTCGTTTTACGCACAGGGGGAAATAGTTAAACCTTCACAGGTTTACGCTTTAAGAAAAGGCGGAATTAGCATCGATCATTTCAGGAAGATATTTTTAGGATTTTATAATATTAAGAAGAATTTCGTTTATAAGAATTACCCTTACGGAAAGAATGCAAAAGATTCCGACAACGACGGTATCGTTGATATTGCAGAACGTGAATTTAAAACTAATCCGTACAAAGCGGATAGTGATAGCGACGGTTATTCAGACTTATACGAAATTGAGAGGGGGTTTAATCCTTTGTCTTCTTCATCAAAACCGGATAAAATTAACGCAGTTGACGGAATTATTAGCCCGGGAGAGTATGACAAACGCGTTTCCGATGCCCGCGGTGATTACAAAGCAACGACTAACGTTTTCGATGTGAAAAATTTCTACGCGAAATTAAGCGGAGACGGGCTTTATATGGCTGTTGATTTTTATAACGATGTTAGCAAAAATGAACACGTTACTTATACTTTCAGGGTTATTACGAATAATGCTAGCTATCTTGTGCAGTGTTATAGTAATAGAGGAATGTTTCGGGGCGGTGTACCTTTTTGTAATTTATACAAACGCGTTGACGGTAAATGGACAAAAATCAAAAGGATTTATCCTGCTTGTTTTTTTGTAAAAGCAGCGGAAATAAAAGTGCCTTTAAAATATTTTGGTGATTTTAACAAGCTTCGCGTTTGGTATAGTTCAACCGGGGTTATAAACGGTAAAAAAACGAACTACGATGATAAAACGGATAAAATAAAATTGAAGTAACGTGTAAGCTCTTTATTTTGAAGAACGTGCCTTTCAAATAAGAATAAAATTGCGCTTTGATTAAGGTATGAGCATTCAATTTTTTCTTAAACTAATCATATTTTTTTGCTTTATTCAAATAAAATAAAGTATATTTTACAAATGAAAACGCAAAAATATCTTAAATTAGCCAATGAAAATAGTTTTCACAGCATAACACTCGCCGCGATGTTAAGAAGAGGCGCGTAGACAAAATGATAAAAAAATTGAAAAGTGCTTTTGATCATATTATCTAACGGAAAATACCTAAGCAAAAATTTTTTCGTATTCAAGTTTGGGTTCATGTCCGAAATTAATTATTAACCCGGTTTTTATTCCGCACATATTTAGAGAATTTTTCATTTTCACTATTTCGCGTTTTGAGATGTACTCCGTCGATATAATTTGAACGGCAATCTCATGATAGCAAAAATAATCGGGAATGTATTTTGAATGTAGTTTTTCTCGTTGGTAATGTAAATCAAATTTCTCATGAATATTGAAATCAATGCCGGATTTTGATAATTCAATAGCAAAACACTCTTTATAAACGTTAGCATCGAGCCCGCTTCCAATATTTCTGTAAATATCGTAGCCGGCTTGAACTAAGGAAAAAAGCTGCTCGTAATTTTCATACCGGTTTTCCTGTAAAACTTTTGAAGAAATAATAACGGGCAAATTGTAATGGTTTTTCGTTTGTTTCATGAAATTTTTTAACAAAAATTTTTTGATTTTTAATATCTTACATCCGATTTTTTTTAAATATTATTGACATAAAATAAAAAAGAAATATAATATCCCAAAATATACTAAGGGGGCAATATGCCAAAAATGAAAATATTTTTATTAACTTTTATCGTTGCTTTATTAATTAATTGCGGTGGTTATAATTTTAAGTATAAAAAACAAAATATTACCTATAAAAATTTGGATTATGGTTTTAATGTAAAATACGCTGATTTGGGTTCTAAATTCGGGAAAGTTGCGTATGTTGATGAAGGGCAAGGCGAAAAAACTATAGTTCTGATTCACGGTGTAGGCACGTATATCAAGCACTGGGAATATCAAATTCGGCCTTTAAAAGAAAAATATCGTGTTATTGCTCTGGATATGCCCGGGTACGGAAAAACAGGGTATTCAAAAAATGTAAATTATTCAGTAAAATATCACTCTCAAGCCGTGTCAGCTTTAATAAAAAAATTGAAATTGAAAAATGTAATACTAGTGGGGCATTCTTACGGTGGAAATGTTGTAACAGACCTAACATCATATAATGATATTGATTTAAAAGGTATCGTGTTGATAGCTCCTCAAGGTTTGCAAAAGTTTAAAAAAAATGATTTAAACTATTATGATAATAATTTAAAAAATTTGGTTAAATTTGATTTTGATATTAACGCGAACATTCAAGTCTGGTTTGATTTTTTAATTAAAAAACGTTCAAAAATTACTGATAAATTTTTAAGAGAAATGCTAGGGCTTATTAATTCAGGAGATTACAGAGATACTGCTGCAGTTAGACAACGCGTTATTCTTGAACAACATAAAACGCGTTATATTTTCGTTTTGATTAATAAGTTTTTAAAGTTTCCCAAACCAATTTTATTTATAATCGGTGAAGACGATAAGATAGTACCGGGCTTTGTACCGAGTATGATGAGAGCTCCTACTCCCCAAGAATATTTCGTTCCTTTTACAAAGAAAAATAAAAATTGTAAATTGATTCTTATTGAAAACTGTGGGCATATGGTGCCTATTGAGTATCCTGATAAATTGTCGGAAATGATTGATAAATTTGCTTCAAAAAATTAAAGGTTCTATTTATAAATTTTATAATCCGCAAGGTTTTACTTTGCGGATTTTTTTTATTTTCCATAATACGGTGGCTTATAGCTACGTTGTGCGCGATACGTTGCGGGTGGGGTGTAAAATTTTAACACGTTCCGTGTGCTAATAAAGCAGCGTTTTTCCCTTGATTATACATTTCGTTGTATTTTTTAAGCGCTTCGGGTGTTTTCATAACGAGAACGTTTTTAATGCCGTTTTGTTTGATGTAATCTATGACTTTTTGTGGAATGTCAACGCGTCCTTCAACCCCGGTACCGATAATTAATGAATCAATATTTTCATTAAACTCGCCCGTCATCATGCTTTTGGAAAGGCAGTGTCCGTCTCTTTCCTTCCATTTACTTACTTTACCGGAAATGACACGGATGTCTTTACCTTTGCCTTTTTTCTTGCCCCCGGATTTAGAGTGTTCTTTCCCGTTGATAATGTATGAGCCCCAGCTAAATTTTTCAATAGGGCCGTTTTTATCTTTAAATATGGTTTGCTCTAACATAAATATTTACCTCTATTTTTATTATAGGATAATTTGCGTTGTTTTTCCCGTTATTTGTTTTTCAGATTGTATTTGATTCGAT
>CAYUYT010000150.1:0-8973 GCA_964449345.1 uncultured Spirochaetia bacterium
TGCTTTCGGGAGGGTGTTTCAATCGCACTCATTTTTATCATCACAGGTAAAAGGTGGCGCTAAACTCGTTACGCAGATGTTAGGCGTATCCGAGGGTATGGCTGTATTGATTATTTTCGGTACTACCCTTGCATACATGATTTTTAGCGGTATGTCGGGTTCAATTTTAACCGACGCTTTTCAAGGACTTGTCATGGTTGTTGGTGTTTTAGGCGTTGTTTTCGGTTTCTTCTTCTTAACCGGAGGAGACGCAATGACTACAATTCAGTCCTCGGCCAAATTCGGGGCTAAGTTCGTTGACGGAAGCGGGGTGTTGCCTTTCCATTTCATAATCATTTTCACGGTTGTCTTCTTTGTCGGTGTAATGGGACAGCCTCAAATGTTGACGAAAATGTATTCTTTAAGAAGCCATAAAGACCTTAAAAAAGCGGGGTTCTACTCTGGTATAACTTACGCTGTAACTTCATTGGTTTGGTTTCTCGTTGGTTATGGCGCACTATACATTTCTGCAAGCGGCGGAACAGTATTGCCTAAAGGTGAAGGAGATTTAGCTGCATTTTTATTTTTAAGTAGAATGCACGGTTTTATTCAGGCATTGGTAATGGCGGCATTGCTTGCTGCAATTATGTCAACTGCTTCTTTCTTCATTTCAATGGCATCAGGCGCTATTGTTAGGGACTTAACCGGTGCATTCGGTCGGGAAGTACCCCATAAAAAACAGGTTTTCTGGGGCAGAATAATGACAGTAGTTGTAACCATATTTGCTATAGGATTCGGTTACTGGGGAGGTCGTGCCGTACTCGTCTTGGGTGCCCTTGGTTGGGGGTTCTTCTGTTCGGCAACCTTACCGGTATTCCTAATAGGGCTTTTTTGGAAAAAAGCTACAAAAGAAGGCGCTATAGCAGCGTTATCAGTAGCAATTGTTTCAAACTTAACATGGATATTGTTGAAGAATTTTAAAGTATATGCGCTACCTTTTTCTGACTACTTGTTCAGTATTGGCGCTTCAATTGCTACAATAGTAATTGTTTCATTAGTCTCAAAAACAGCCGGTGGCGACGACTTGCCTAAAGAATTGGAGCCGGTTTTTAAACTATAAGAATAATTTTTATCATCAGAGGGGAATCCTCCCCTCTGATTTTTGTTTTAGCGTTCATTTTACCCCGGATAGGCAATTCTGTTAAGAATTAGTAATTATACTTAATTTAAGGAGGAGTATTAAATTATGGAAATAAATAAAGTCGTTTCTATGGTAGAAGCAGTAAGTAAAATAAAAGACGGCTCTGTTGTTGCAACGGAAGGTTTTGTTGGAACAGGTTTTGCCGAAGGCGTTGCAATAGCATTAGAAGACTATTTTCTAAAAAATAAATCGCCTAAAGATTTAACTTTAGTTTATGCAGCCGGGCAGGGTGACGGAAAAGATAGAGGGTTGAATCATTTTGCTCATGAGGGGCTTATTAAAAAAATTATCGGCGGTCATTGGGGGCTAGCTCCTAAACTTCAAAAAATGGCATTTGATAATAAAATTGAAGCTTATAATCTGCCTCAAGGAGTAGTTTCCCATATGTTCAGAGATACTGCGGCAGGAAAACCAAGAACAATTACTCACGTTGGTCTTCAAACTTTTGTTGACCCTCGTAAAGGCGGCGGTAAAATTAATGATATTACAAAAGAAGACATTGTGGAGTTAGTCGAATTTGACGGAAAAGAATATTTAGCTTATAAAACCATTCCTATTGACGTTGCTATTGTGCGTGGAACTACAGCTGACCCGCGCGGAAATATTACAATGGAAAAAGAAGCATTAACTCTTGAGGCCCTAGCTATTATAATGGCTGCTAAAAACTCAGGCGGTATTGTTATTGTGCAGGTTGAACGCATTGCTGAGCCGTATAATTTAAATTCAAGGCAGGTTAAATTGCCCGGTATTATGGTTGATTATGTAGTTAAAGCGGAAAAACCCGAACATCATATGCAAACTTTTTCCATCGACTATAATCCGGCTTATTCATCTGAAATACGCGTTCCTTTAAGTTCATTACCGCCTATGGAAATGACACCGAGAAAGATTATTGCAAGAAGGGCAGCTTTTGAATTAAATATTGGGGATATAGGTAATTTGGGCATCGGTATGCCCGAAGGCGTTGCTAATGTTGCTGCTGAAGAAGGCATTTTGGATTATTTGGTTTTAACTGCTGAACCCGGTGTTATCGGAGGAGTTCCTGCCGGGGGGCTTGATTTTGGTGCAGCAACCAATACTGAAGCTGTTATTGACCAACCGTATCAATTTGATTTTTATGACGGTGGCGGACTGGACATAACTGCGCTTGGTCTTGCTCAAGCAGATAAAGTAGGCAACTTAAATGTAAGTAAATTCGGCCCGAAACTTGCCGGTGCTGGCGGATTTATTAATATAAGCCAAAACGCAAAAAAAGTATTATTCGTAGGAACTTTTACAGCGGGTGGCTTTAAAGCGGATATAAACAACGGTAAGCTTGAAATTAAACAAGAAGGTAAAGTTAGAAAATTTGTAGAGCAAGTTGAACATACAACTTTTAGCGGTGAATATGCAGCGGATATGGAGCAACCCGTTTTGTATATAACTGAACGCTGTGTATTTCAATTAACTAAAGAAGGATTACTTTTAACGGAAATAGCTCCCGGAGTTGATATTGAAAAAGATATCTTTGCTAATATGGATTTTAAACCAATAATTAAAGGCGCTCCCAAATTAATGGACGAACGAATCTTTAGGGATGAACCTATGGGACTAAAACAAGACATAGAAACAAAAGCAAAGTAAGATAAATTTTATTTTTAAATAAAATTATTGACAAAATCACCGTAATTCTTAAAATGTTTAAGGGTTACGGTTTTTTATTAAAAATAATATATTAGATACATTGTGGAGGTTATATGTCGAATAATACACATCCTTTTTTACAAAGTTCAGGAAATAATTTAGGGAAAGGAAAAATTGTAAGCGCCAGTGAAGCTGTTGAAATTATAAAAGACGGGGACATTGTGGGAACAGGCGGTTTTGTCGGAACAGGGTTTGCCGAAGAAGTTGCTATCTCGCTCAAAGAGCGATATGAAAAAACAAAAAGCCCAAAAGATTTAACTTTCTATTTTGCCGCAGGACAAGGTGACGGAAAAGATAGAGGAATGAATCACGTTGCTATTGAGGGTATGGTTAAACGCGTTATTGGCGGACACTGGGGGCTTATCCCTAAACTGCAAAAATTAGCTTTTGATAATAAGATTGAGGCGTATAACTTTCCACAAGGGATACTAGCGCACATGCTCCGTGATTCAGGTGCGCATAAACCGAGAACAATTTCAAAAGTTGGACTTTATACTTATATTGACCCTCGAATTGAAGGAGGCAAAATTAATTCAAAAACAACGGATGACCTTGTTGAAGTTGTTGAATTGGACGGCGAAGAATATTTATCTTACAAAACACAACCCATAAATATTGCTATAATCAGAGGAACTACTGCCGACCCTGACGGAAATATTACAATGGAAAAAGAGGCGCTTACTCTTGAAACACTTGCACTTGCAATAGCCGCGAAAAATAATGGAGGTTTTGTTATAATTCAAGTTGAGCGCATTGCAGAGAGGGGAATGTTAAGGCAAAGAGATGTTAAAATTCCCGGTATTCTCGTTGACTGCGTTGTCGTTGCTACAAAACCCGAATATCATATGCAGACTTTTGCAGAACAATATAACCCGGCTTTTGCTGCTGAATTTAAAGTGCCTGTAAGTTCCTTAAAACCAATGAAGCTTGATGAAAGAAAAATTATTGCAAGGCGTGCGGCTTTTGAACTTATTCCTAACGCTGTTGTTAATTTAGGTATAGGTATGCCTGAAGGCGTTGCAAATGTTGCTGCTGAAGAAGGTATTTTAAAATACATGACTTTAACTGCCGAACCCGGTGTAATAGGCGGTATTCCTGCCGGAGGATTAAACTTCGGCGCGGCAACGAACGTTGATGCAATTATAGATCAACCTTATCAATTTGATTTTTATGACGGCGGAGGGCTTGACATTGCTTTTTTAGGTCTTGCGCAGGCAGACAAAGAAGGGAATTTAAACGTAAGTAAATTCGGGCCTAAACTTGCCGGTTGCGGTGGTTTTATTAATATTAGCCAAAACGCAAAAAAAGTTGTTTTTGTAGGAACTTTTACAGCCGGAGGTTTGAAGGTTTCGTTAAAAGACAAAAAACTTAGCATTGATAACGAGGGTAAGGTTAAGAAATTTATTGATACTGTTGAACAAAAAACTTTTTCCGGTGAATTTGCCGTTAAAAATAATACTCCGGTTTTATACGTTACGGAAAGATGTGTTTTTGAATTGACAAAGGACGGTCTTGTTTTAACAGAAATTGCACCGGGTATGGATATTGAAAAAGACATTTTATCGAAAATGGATTTTAAACCCGTTATTAAGGGAGAACCCAAATTAATGGATACGAGAATATTTCTCAATGCTGTTATCGGGCTAAAAGACGAATTATTGTCAATTCCAATTAAAGACCGGCTTAATTTAGATAAAGAAAATGATATTTTCTTCGTTAATTTTGAAAATTTAAAAGTAAGGTCTAAAGAGGATATCGAGAAAATTAAAAATCAAGTTGATAGTATGCTTAAGCCATATAAGAAAAAAGTTAAAGCAATAGTAAACTATGATAATTTTGATATATTGCCCGAATTAGTGGATGAATATAGCGATATTGTTAGCAAAATTGTTAAAGATTATTATACAAATGTAACCCGGTATACAACGAGTACATTTACGCGAATGAAACTTGGGGATTCTTTGGAGAAAAAAGGAGTAGGCGCTCACCTTTATAAAACGTACAAAGAAGCTAATGAAAATCTTTAATAAATTCATTTAGGTTATAAGGCAGTGCGCAACACTGCCTTATTTGTTTACTTTGCGTTTATTTCGAATAAAGATAATACAGCTTTTCTCTGAATCTCTTTATCAATATAAAAATCAAAATCTTTTACTAAAAAGCTATGGTTAGAAATTAAATTAGCATCAAAATAATTATTTAAATCAATTTTCAGCCATTCAAGATAATTATCGTTTATTTCTTCCAGCCAAAAAATAAAAGCAAAACTTTTAATTTTTTTGTTAATTAAGCGGAAATTTTGCAGCAACAATTTTATCTCTGAAGGGTTTAACGAATTCCAACGAATTAAATTAATGGTTCCGATAATATCCAAATCTTTTTTTATTAGCAATTCGGAAATAACGTTTTTATTTGGATAGCGTTCCTGTAAAGAAATTTCGTACCGCCATCCCACAGTAAGAATTCTTTTGTAAATTAAGTAAGCTAAACTTGCATTGCTAAGGAAGTAAAAATTAGGTGAAATACTTTTGTGAATATTTAATCTTTGTTTGTTTTCGATTATTAATTCATATAAATCATTATTTTCTTTTTCTATCATATTTTTAGTTTCATTAAAAAAAACTTCCATATTTTCTATAATGTATTTCATAACACCCCGTTATTTAATATTACGTTTTTTTGTTTAAACAACATTTTTTGTATTTTTTTCCGCTGCCGCAGGGACAGGGGGAGTTTCTGCCAATTTTTTTGCCTTTGGTATTAAAAATTGATTTAATAACTTTTTTATAAGTATTATATGTATCCTGTTTGTAAATTTTATTTAAAACATCATATAATTCTTTGTGCTTGCTTTTTAATGCAGAAGGGTGTTCGAAAAAATATTCAGAAACAACGGCAAAAAACTCAGCAGGGTTTGTTAAGCCATAGGGATTTATATCCGAGTTTCCTTCACGCATTTTTTCCATTTCGCGTTTACTGATTTCACGCCATGTTTGCAATGTTTTTTTATCAGCCATTTTTGCCGGTATCCCGTCGATGATACCGTCTTTTTCGTCAATTTTATGCACAAATTCATGAATACCTACATTTAACTTATCATTATTGATTTTATATCCGTGCTTTAAGGACGGCTTGGAAAGAACCATCGCCCCTCCAATGCCAACCATACCAAGAATGTTGCCTTGTTTGTTGTTAAAATTAAAATTATCATCAAAATCTGAAGGGTATATCAAAACTTCACTTAACTCATCATAATCCCAGTCCTTAAAATAGAAAACCGGAATGAGCGCGCTAACAGCAACGAGTATTTTAACCTCATCGTCTATTTCCGTATCAATTCCCGTTATTAGCGTTTCACCTAAAAAAATCTGTATTCTTTTTTTAAACTCTTCTTTGTCTTCATTAGTAAGGGTATGATAGAATTTTATTTTGGTATTTAAAAGGCGTTCAAGATTTGGGTCAAAGGGTTTAGCAAGGATTTTTTTTCGCCGTCTGTATTTTCTAGTAAAAAATAAATATAAAGGAAATGGAATAGAAAAAAATATTAATACTGTTATAATTAAATCTTTTATTTCTTGATTTGAAAAAATGTAAAACAAAAAAGCGAATAATCCTGAAATTATAATAGAAAAGAAAATTGAAGTTTTTTTTGCCGTGTTATATGCTTTTTGATAGAGCAATTTATTTTCTCCTAATTAAATAAATTTATTGATTAAATTATCAATTTAAAAATTACAATCAATTTAAAGCTTTGCTCGAAAATAGATTAATACTTTTTATTATATACTAATAATACTTTAAATTTTATGCAACCGACACTTTAAAGTGTCGGTTGAAAAGCAATTACAATATACAATACTTTGATTTTAAAATCACTTTAGTATAGTTACTTAAAAATTTAAACAATGTTAATGTAAAATACTATAAAGAACTTCTAAAAACTCAAGGGTATAAATAAAAAAATAAGTAAAAATTTAAAATTCAGTTTTGAGTGGTAGGAAAATCCAAAAAAGTTAATTTCATGAGGTCATTTATAGATTATAATTAAAAATCAATATTTAGATTTAATTTAATATACAAGAAACCCCTTACGTTTATGCTTTATCGTAAGGGGTGCAATGGGGAAAATGGAGAAGCATGAGGTAGGGGTTATGGTTTTCCTTTTATGATTTATGTACTTTTTATAAACAAGTAAAAAGATTGTTTTTCTTCTGAAAATACAAAATTTTAGATTTTTTTTAAAAATTTATGCTATACTATTTTGAAACAAATAAAGAGGTTTTTATGAATTTATTATTCCCGGGAAGACATCATCTTTTAACAAATTTTCAACACGAATATGTAAAAAATTTAATTCAAAACGGTTTAAAAGGAATTAAAAATATTTATGGAAAAAATATTGATGAAAATTATAAAATTTCTTCTATCATATTTGCTGTAACTTCAGCGAACCATTTTAATACCAGGAGAAACCCGCTGAGTTTTTATTTACGCGCAATGATGTTACAAAGTTTTTCTGATGATTTTAATATTCCTGTATATATATATGGAATTGACGATGTGGGGCATCTTGAAAATTTTGCTGAGTATACTGTAAAATATATAGAACATCAAAGTGATTATAAAATCAAATTAACTCCTGAAAATACATTCGTTTTATGTTCTACCCCGGTACTTAATATGTATAAAGACATGGGTTTTGAAATTTTACCTGCTGAATTGAAAGATTATAATAAATGGAAATACAATGAAGATTTGCCATGGAAATTCGTTGAACGCGTTGCTTCTAAACATGATTCATGGAATTCTGATGAGATTATAAAAACAAAAGTCAATCAAGCTACGATAGAATTATATACAACGTATAATCTTGGGAAAAAAATTAGCGTTTTATTTAATGATGATATGATTGGAGATGACGGAGATATTACTGAAACACGTGATTATAATACTTATGTAAGGCAGATGGATGAAATCGCAAATTTGAAATATGTTGAAACCAAACCGTATATAGTTTCCGGTAGAATAGGGGATATTGGCTGCGCGGTCGGTTCATGGATAAAATTAGCATCGGAAAATGTAAACTTTAGGGAAAGTGATTTTTACGGTATTGAAGTAGCGCGAAAACTTTACGATATATGTATGCAAAGAAAAAACAATGGAGAATTTTTAAACCCGTTTGTTTTCTTTTCACGCAAAAACGCTGTTACCGGACTTTGTTTCGAAAAAGGAACAATGAATACAATACACACTTCATCTTTAACTCACGAAATTGAATCTTACGGAGGACGGCAGGATTTAATTAATTTTATTAGAAATAGACACAAAGAACTTGCTCCCGGCGGTGTTTGGATTAACCGGGATGTTGTAGGTCCAAAAGAAAATAAAAATACTGTTTATTTGAAATTGACAAAAGACGATGGAGATAATACTAATTGGGATTTTGAATCTAATGATACTGTTGAAACCGAAAAAAAATTATCGTCATTAAGTACGTTTTCTCGTTTTTTAAAATTTGCCAAAGATTTTAGGAAAAACTATAATTATAAAGTTGAATATGAAATTATTGATATTAACGGTGTTGATTTTATAAAGACATCTTTATTTAATGCTTGCGAATATCTATCCAAAAAAGACTATACTGATAATTGGTTAAGCGAAATGCACGAATCATTTTGTTTTTTTAGTATTGAGGACTGGAAAAATATTATGATGAAAAATGGTTTTGAAATATTAGCGTCTTCTAATGCTTACGCAAACCCATGGATAATAAATAACCGTTATAAAAATAAAGCTTGGTTTTATACAAAAATCGGAGAAAATTTTAAGTTGATGAATTATCCCGTTACTAATATGCTACTAATAGCGAGAAAAATTATATAGGATTAAGCGAGATGGAAAAGTTAAAAACGTATTCGTTGATTGATTTGATTCTTAATTCAATTATCCTCCTTACTATAATTTATTTAATATCTAAAACGGGTTTTTCCGCGCAAATTATGAATAATTTATACATTATTGTTCTAGTTTCGATAATAGGCAGTTATATTAACGATATTGTAATTCAGGTAAAAAAAACGAATAAAGTATTATTAACGTTGCTCTTTACT
>CAYUYT010000151.1:0-8966 GCA_964449345.1 uncultured Spirochaetia bacterium
CTAATTTTTCCGCAATTAATTTTTTTTCTAAAATAGGAGATTTAAAATTCAATGCATTAATAAACTCTTATCAAAAATTTTGCATTGTTTGTCTCATTGTTTAAGATATTCACGGAATTTTAAAATTTGGTAATAAAAATACTCGTTTTTCCAGCTATTTAAATCTTTGGTTGCTTTTTTACTTATAGTTTTATTAAAATAAGAATGGAATATAATACTAAAACATTTTGGAGATGATAAATGAAAATGATAATGAAAGCTATGATGCTCATGATGAAAATAATACCGCGATTTATTAGAAAAAAAATGCCGGCAATGATACTAAAAAAGAAAAGAAAAAAAGCCGGAAAACATCACCCCACTATTAAATTGAACCTTGAAAACCTGCTTATTTGCGGAAAATATTGCGGTACTTGCCCGAGTAAGCCGAACAAACAAAGAGAAGCGCTTTATTGCGCTACGGGAACAAGCGAAATTGCTGAAATACAGGAAAACGGATGTAATTGCGTTTCATGTCCTCTTTACGATTTATGTAGTAGTGAAAATACAGCGTATTTTTGTAAAAACGGTGCATGCTCGCAACGTGAAGAGACTACTGATGAACATAAATTTTTAAGCGAATCGGATAAATACATTGAAAGGTTTATGGCTGATACAGAAGAAGAGCGCGAAACGGAGAAAAAATTATATTCAAATGAAATAAGTGATGACTTAAATAAACATATTATAGATGTAAAAATAGATTTTATAGGTGACAAGATTGTGCAGACACAATCCAATATCCCGTTGTTAAAAGCTTCTTTATCATCGGGTATTCAACACACGCATGTATGCGGTGGCCGGGCAAGGTGCAGTACTTGCCGCGTAGTAATTACTGACGGGCTTGAAAATTGCATTCCTAGAAATGAAAAAGAAACATTACTAGCGCAGAAAAAGGGATTCTCCCCTGAAATTCGTCTAGCATGTCAGACAACGATAAAAGGCGACATACAGGCAAGACGGCTCGTTTTGGATAATGACGACATTTCGCGAGCTATTAATCAGGGTAGAGAAGGCGCAGGTGAAGTTGGCCGTGAAGTTCAGGCTGCAATTCTTTTTTCAGACATACGTTCTTTCACTTCTTTTTCTGAGAATTCTTTTCCCTATGATGTAATACACATATTAAATCGCTACTTTGAAACAATTGGTAAAAAAATTGACGAAAACGGCGGTTATATAGATAAATATATGGGGGACGGAATTATGGCAATTTTTGGTTTAGATAAAAATTACAAAGAACACCCGGCTATTCTTGCCGCAAATGCAGCTTTTGGAATGCTAGAGTCTTTAAATGCTTTTAACGATTACCTCAAAAAGCACTTTAAACATAATTTTAAAATCGGGATAGGTGTTCATACAGGTAACGTGATAATCGGCACACTTGGTTATCATATGAAAAAAGAATACACTGCACTAGGAGATACAGTGAATACGGCATCTAGAATAGAAACATTGAACAAACGGACCGGAACGTGTATCCTTTTTTCTGAATCCACATACAACGCAGTAAAGCATAAGTTTAGCTTTTCTAAAAAATACACAACCAAAGTTAAAGGAAAGCAAGACCCTATAACCGTATATGAGCCAAAATTAAAAGACGGTCTTTGTTGTCCTGCTTCTGAAAATGATAAAATTGAAAACGCAAATATTAAATGATTCACATAAAATTTTCAATAGAATCATAAACAAGTGAAGCTGACAGATAATATTAAAATAATATTTGATTTAAATTTTTTGTAATTTGAATTTGTTTTACCCTAAGTGTCAGCGTAGTTGTCGCCTCTACAATGTGGGCTTTTTCTTGTCTTCAAGTTGATGGGGAATTTAGGGGAATTTGCCTTTCTTGAAACAGTCCTTTATCAAAGGGATTAAAATAGAATAAATTTCATATTTTAATACTCATTGGTATAACAGCTATATTAATTATACATTTTAAAAGTTAAGCAATTTTTTTTATTTTTTTTGAAAAGAATTTGCTATTTTTTAAGTAATATTTGAGTATAGATATATATTATTATGATTGAATTTTTGAAATTAATCATATAAAATATAAAAATATATTAGAAAGAAATATGAATAAAACGAATAAAATCTACATAATTATTCTCGTGCTTTTACCGGTTTATGTTTTTCCATATTCTATCGATGAAATCCTTGACGAAGGGCGACAAGCAATGAACGTTGTTAAGGAATACGACAAATTAAAAAGTATTGATATTAAAACTATATATTTCAGCACTTTTTTCAAAGTATTTACGCCTTATGAGGTAGAAACCGGGGTGGGAAAAGACCCCGCAAGGTTGTTTTTCGGAGGCATGAATTTAATAATAAATACTGCGGAAAACGGACGGCTTGTTCTTATCGGGCAGTTTTTCTGGCTCGGTTCGGCTGATAGAAAAAAAGTCGAAAACGGCGATACAAGCTTAATTACTTACGGATATGCTACGGATTTTTACATTGGTTATGATCAGGTTATATTAAAATACTTTTTAATAAATGCAGGGGGAATTTTTAGTGTTTCAAAAGTAAACGACGTTGTAACAGATTCTCAACCGTTACCGCAAGGCGGAACTGCTTACAGAGAAATTGAACAGGATGCTTACTTTTCTGTGGACCCTGTATTTGGCATACAGTTATTCGGTTTTCCCCTCGTTCAATTAGGTTCGACAGCTTCTTATTCGTTTGAAAAGAAAAGAATTACAAGTTCAAACACTATTTTGAAAATGGAATTATCCCGTTTAATTAGGAACATCGGCGATATTGAGGCGGGATATAAAACGTATTCGTTTTTGGAAAAAGAAAATGCTTTTGTTTTCCGTTGGGTAAAAATATATGATATGTTTGCTTTCGGGCTTGAAATTTTTAACAACAGCAATAAAGTCGGTGAACTTTTTATTGAACTTAATCTGGATATTTTTCGTCTTATAAGAGAATTTAAAGAATACGGTAAAAGTAAAGACAAAACAACAACTAAGCCCAATATCCAAAGAACAGGCCCTATTACAACGCCTGATGGGGAGATTAGAAACACAGTAAAAGGCCAGCTAAGCACAGTATTAAGACAGCCAATTCCCCGGCAAACGAGTTTGTTTTTATATTTACGCTTTAACTTTGCTAGAACGCCGGAAACGGAAGAAATACTTAATTCCAAAGAACTTTTATTCGGCTGGAAAATGGGTCTCAAATTCACTTTTCTTAGAACATTAACTTTTGAAGCATATTATCTATACAATTTCTACCCTGAACTTTTAATTTTCAAACACTCTGTAAATAAACACGGCATGATATTCAGATTTACAGCATTCTATTAATTAACGTTCGTCTTCAGCAACAACGATTATTTTATCATCCGGATGTAGTTCAATAATAGCGTCTTTTTCCGGATTTAAAACAACACCGTGATTTTTTTTAATACTATTTTTTAGCGCATAAATTTTATAACCAAAAGCAATTTCGCCGCGCTTAAACACTCTGTCCATTATCTGGTAAAAATTTAGTTTTCTAGGTAAATTATCAAAATATTTATTCGCCGGTTTTAAATAAATCTCGCTTCCCTGTTCTTTAAATAAATCATCGTAAACCTTGCTCATATATTTTTGTTCGGAAACTTTCGCAAGTATCATAGAAATAAGTTTAAATGAAATTATAAAATCATTAACGCTTGCAGTTTCAATTAATTCCTTGTTGTGTACATCAAGTATTTCTGTAACAATTCGCGTATTTGAATTGAACGCAGTTTTTTCCTGAATTTCACGTAAAATTAATAAAGTAAAAATTGTATCAGCGTCGCTTTTTTCTATTGTAGAATTATTCATATCACGGGATATAATAAAAATTATATCATAAGTGAATGGGTTTAGTTTATACAATACATCACGGTCATTATAGTGTTCGGTAATCAAGCGTAAAGTCATTTTTGAAATATCAGTAAATTGTTCTTTTAAATGCGTTTTTTGCATTTCCGTAAAATTATAAACAATGGTTACTTCCGAACCCATTGCTGTATATTCCTCAAACTCTTTTACTATATTTATTACTTTCCTGTTGTAACCTAATATTAAAACCTTTTCCCCTTCAAGAGAACTTAATAATCCCGTTGGTTCACCGGGTACAGGATTAAAAGCGCAAACATATTCTTCGGAATAATTGCAGGTATCATCATCTTCTGCCACCACAACGAGTGTTTCATCCTGCCCCACAATATAATCTTTGCCAGGGTTAATAAAAATGCGTTTATCTTTTTTTACAATGCCAATTGGGTAGCCACAGGGAAATTTATTGTAAATTTCAGAAAACGTTTTCCCCGTTATTTGATTATATTGATTTAGATATATTTCGCAACCGTCAAATGCTAATAATTCTTCATATACAACGGGAAGCCCTGTTTGTCTTGAAGTTTGGGTCATAACTTTTGCAATTATTTCGTTGCTGTTTATTAACGTTACCTTATCTTGGCTGAAACTATTTATAATCTCAATGTTTTTTTCGTCATTTATTTCGGTAACGATATTGAAATTTTGCGTTTTCGCCTCGGGATGATATAAAATTGTTAACAAAGTTTTCATTATTTCGGTATCTGAAGATATTCGTTTTTCATGGCTTATGCCTGCGTTTGCTGATGCAAGCACAATGATAGAACGTGCTTGGTTAAAACTAACAAGGGACAAATCTTTAAAAGAATTATTCTTGCCGCTTTTCGTTATCAAGCGCGTTGTTTTTCTATTTGATATTTCACTAAAAAGTATTTCGTCCATTTGTTGCTTGTTTTTTTCAGCAAGAATAACAATTGCCCGATTTTTATGGTTTTCATTTGCAATAATTATTTCTTTAATTATATAGATAATTTTATCATTCCATCCGAGTATTAGTGTAAAATCCTTTTCAATAACTTTTGAACGCCCTTTTTGTAATGCTTCTAATTTTTGCTGAAAAAATGTATTTAAAAATGCAATAAGCAATGAAAATATTAAAATACCGAAAAACGTTACTATTACGCTTACTATTTTATACGTTACATTTGTTTGGTTATATTCAGGTCCTGCAAATGTTCCTGAGTCTGTTAAATGCAGTAAACTCCACCAGAATGATTGCCACCAAGTCCCCTGACCTTTTTGCGGGCTTGTTAAAATAAAAATTAAAATTGCGCCTGTTAATAAACTTAAAAAAGTTAAGATAAACAACGCAAAAAACATTGCTTTTGGTCCGCGGGACATAAAATTATCAAACTTGTATCTTATACGTTTTTTTAAGGACATAATAACCCCGTATTGTTTTATTCAATAATACTTTTTATATAATTAAAATATAACTATTTCAACTCTTTATTTATACATTATGTGAATATGCATCTTTTTTTATAAAATAAAGAAAAGCTTCAATTTAATAATTAATTATCCATATATTTAGTAATATATTTTTTTTATAAATATAAATCAGGATTTTAAAACAATAAATCGGGCTGGAGTACAATGCGTTATTATTGTTTTTATAACGTTGGTATTATTTATTTTTTTTGTCTTCACCTTTTGGATTGGCACTGTCTACGTTTGATTTAATTTTTTCCTTTAATTCAGGATTAAGTATGCTTTCAAGTATGTCTCCTATAAAGTTATTTTTATTTTCATCTATAGCATTAGGGTGAATTGCGGAAATTGGACCGTGATTTCCTTCCGCACCAGCAATGACGGAGATTTTTTTAACAGGAAACATTTTTAGCGTTTCTGCAAAGGGTTTGATTAATTTTTTAAAATTTTCGATAATGTAAGTATCTTTGCCTAAACTGCCGCCTTTTTTAATTATATTCATTGTTTGTTTTAACTCATCAATTTCAGCTTGTGCCCGGGAATATATTCTTACGGATTCCGACCGGGCTTTTAAAATCATTTTTTCTTTTTCAGCCAAAGTCGGTGTTACTATTTCAGCCTCGTATTTTTTATCAAGCATGTTTACATGTTGTTTAGTCGCCTCAATTTGCGAAACTAAACCCGCTAATTTTGCCATCGCATCATGCTCGGCTTTTTTAACTCCAACTATTTTCCGTTGTTCCTGCTCCTGAATCGATACTTTTGTACTTGCAACGAGTTGTTCGTATTCGTTCTCAAGTGCCCTGACTTTAGTTTCAGCGAGGCGTTGCTCCTTTGCTTGAATTGCAGTAGCGTTAGCTATAGCTTTAGCTTCTCTTGCTTTGGTTTCAGCGTTAACGGTTTGAACGCGTTTTAACAATGCAATGTATAAATCCGGCTCTTCAACACCGGGCAATCTATGGTCATCCACATCAGCAATGTTCATTGTAGTAATTTCAAGGCCTATGTTTTCAAGGTCATTTTTACAAACATTAATCATCTTTGCGACCAAAGTATCTTTATCTTTCATTACCTGCTCTGGAGTCATTGACGCAATTGCATCTCGTAGATGCCCTTCAATAATATCGCTTGCAACGCTTTTTAAATTTTCTTTACTCTTCGCTATATTTAAAATACGCGTTGATGCTCTCATCCTTCCTGAATCATTCGAAGCAATGCCGAAACTTACCGTTGCTTTTACGTTCAAGGGAATAATGCCCGCTGCTATTGCTGAATCAACGATTACTTCTATAGTGTAAGGCGTTAAATCGAGTTTTGAAAACCGATTTATCAAAGGAATAATAAATACTCGGCCTCCGCTCATATATTTGAAACCTTTGGTACTTTTTTTACCGGAAATAATTCCCAGTTCGTTTCCTCCAACCACTTTCATATTTTTAATTATTTGAATAAATAACGATAATAATATTAGCCCCAAAAATGATAAAATAAATGCAAACACTTTATTCTCCTTTCCAATTTTCCGAATTTTTTATTTTACTACTAACAAAATCCTTGATTTTTATACCGAGTGCATTTTCAAATTGTTTAAGAAAATCAACAAATGCAGCCGGACCCCGATTGACTGCTTCGTTAAAGCCACCCTGTTCGTTCATTATAACAAAATTGTCAACATTCACGTTTTGAGTATATTCTTTATAAGCTTCAAATAATTCTTGGATTTGCTGTTGAATAAATAGAACGGCTTTGCTTTCTTCTCCGCTGTTTAATAAAAGGTCAACCTTTTGCTGTAATATTTTATTATAAACCTCTTCCGTAATTTTTATAGCTTGTTCTTCACCGCTTGCTAAAATTTCCGCCTGTTTGTTGAACGCTTGGGCTTTTAAAGTTTTTGCACGATTTTGAATTTTTTGCAATTCAATATGCTGTTCTTCTATTTTACTTTGCCCAATGTTAAACGTTTCTTCAATAGCATTATCTGCCTCAAGTTTGGCTTTTTCAATTAAGCCCACGCTTTCCTTTCTATAGGTTTCCAATTTTTCCCTAGCGGCAATTATTTTTTCTTCGGCTTCGCTTTTAGCAATGCCAATGGTTCTCTTTGCATCGGATTCTGCCTGTTCGGCAATTGCTTTAAGCCTCGCCTCTTCAATTTCAACTTGTTGACGTTTTTCAGCAATATTTTTTTGAGCAAGGTTTGCTATATAGTTTGAAGTATCCCATATTTTTTGAAAGGAAACCGATACAACTTTTACGCCAAAACTTGAAAGGTCGCTATTAATATCATCGAGAAGTTCCTTTCTAAATTGTGCCCGCTCCCCCTTATCGTATTGTTCAATAAATTCATCCAAATCTGCTTCATAACTTTCTTCCATACCTATTGCTTGTAAAGGCGTTGCTTTGTTAAGAGCACCGCGGAAATTACCAACCAGAGTTTGTTGTATTTGCTCTTTAACCTCCTGTCTTTGTTTTCCCATTAAACGCTCCACAGATGTATAAATCATATTTTCATCATCATCGTCAATACATACGCAAGCAGTTGCGTCCGCTCCTAAGGTAATTCCGTTTGCAGAGTTTACGCCCTCAACGCGTACATTAATTGGGTATATTCCTAAATCCATATAACTGATTGTTTGCAGATATGGAAGTTTAGTTGTTCTTCCTCTTTCTACACTAAAACCGAATTTTTTTCCTTCCCGTTTTTTCTTACGCCCGGTAACAACGAGAAGAAAATTAGGTGTGCTGACTTTAATCATGGATTTTAATACAAAAAGAATAAAAAAGAAAAATACTATCCCTCCTATACCCCAGTACAAACCTAAATCCATAGTGGAAATTTTTCTAATTAACCATTCCATTTTTTCCTCCGTTGGTTATTCTGTTTTAACAATAAAGCATTCATCAGTAATATCAATTATTCTTACAAGAGAACCTCTTTCAATAATTTTATCACGGTCAGAATTTCTAGCATATCTGTCCTGATAAGTCCCCGCATAATTAATGCGAATTTTTCCCATTGATTTTTTTCCAATTGTGACCAAAACTTCAGCTTTCTCCATTATAAAATCGCTATCTTTAAATCTGGAATCCAGTTCTTTTATTAAAGTTTTTCTCACGATTATTACAATTAAGATAACCACAAAGCCCATTGGTACGCTGTAATATAGTGAGGCTAAATTTTTCTCATACATAATTATGTAAAACAACCCAACAGGCCCAAAGCCAAGGCAAAAGTAAACAGTATAACGCAAGACTGAAATTAAAGTAATGATACTATCTCCATACCTATTTTTATCTTTATATAAAATAGAATCTTGAGCGCCTTTTATACCGTTTTCTTCCGTATCCATATCTGCGTTTTGATCATCTGTCCCCTGTGTTTCTTCTATTGAATCTTGCTCATCAAAATTTTGCCCTGTTTCCCCTTCTTTATCTTCATCTCCGCTAAATAAACCTAATAAATCAACGATTTTAACGCCTATTCCCAAAACTGCTGTAGCTATATATAAACTTAATAACCAATTCATTTTATACTCCGGTAATTATTTTACTACTTTATCATTATATACATTTTTTTACAATTTATTTTTTTTATATATTGAAAAATGTTTTTAACAACGTGAAAAA
>CAYUYT010000152.1:0-8957 GCA_964449345.1 uncultured Spirochaetia bacterium
CGTTTTTGTGTTTTTTTATTTGCTTTCCCTTTAATAAAAAAAAAACTAAAATTTACTACATGAGAACGGAAAAAGATTCACTTGGAAAAACGCAAATTCCCGATGACAAGTTATACGGCATACACACTGTACGCGCAACGGAAAATTTCCCCCTTGCAGATAAAAAAGTACAGCATGAATTTATATTATCCTATGCCATGATTAAAAAAGCCGCAGCTTTTGCAAATTTTCATTGTGAATTATTGCCGGAAAACATTTTTAACCCTATTGACAAAGCATGCGATGAGATAATTGAAGGCAAACACTACGAGCAATTCGTTGTTAATGCTTTAGCCGGAGGCGCGGGCACTTCTGTAAACATGAATTTAAACGAAGTTGTTGCCAACCGTGCATTGCAAATTATTGGCAAAAACCTCGGTGAATATGACGTTATACATCCTCTTAATCACGTTAATTTATCCCAATCTACTAACGATACTTTTCCAACTGCCTTAAAAATCACTTTAATTTTATTAATCAGGAAATTGCACCAAAATCTTGAAAGGCTTCAGGATGCTTTTCAGCAAAAAGAATCACAGTTTTCAGGCATTGTTAAAATGGGACGCACACAATTGCAAGATGCCGTGCCCATAACACTTGGTATGGCTTTTTCCGCTTATGCAGAAGCAATTTCCCGTGACAGATGGAGATTGTATAAAACCGAGGAGCGTTTACGTTATGTAAATATCGGTGGAACAGCAGTAGGAACGGGTTTGAATGCCTCAAAAAAATACCAGTTTACAATAACGGAGAAAATCAGAGAATTAACAGGGATAGGAATTGCCCGGCCTGAAAATTTAATAGACATCACGCAAAATGCAGATGTTTTTGTTGAAGTTTCCGGTTTACTTAAATCGTGCGCGGTTTCTTTAAACAAAATCGCAAATGATTTACGTTTATTAAGTTCGGGACCGAAATGCGGATTCGGTGAAATAAATTTACCCGCAATGCAAATGGGCTCGTCCATAATGCCTTACAAAATAAATCCGGTCATAGCCGAGTCGGTAAATCAAGTATGTTTTACAGTGTTTGGTAACGACTGTATTGTTACACACGCGTCATCAGCGGGTCAACTTGAATTAAACGCATTTCTGCCCGTTATTGCTAATAGTTTGATTGAATCCGTTACTTTGCTAACTCATGCTGTGTCAATGTTTAGAGAAAAATGCGTTTTAGGTATAACTGCAAACGAAAAATATATGCTAGAAAACGTCCATAATTCGCTTGGTATTGCCACAATTCTCGTTCCCATTGTGGGATATGACAAAGCCAGCAAAATAGTTAAATATGCTTATGAAAATAATATCAGCGTGAAAAAATCTGCAATAGAAACGAAAATAATGGATAAAAAAAGCGTTGAAGAAGTTTTTAAGAACTTATATGATCTTCTAAAACCCCGCACATAAAAAACGCGTTTTGTTTTTTTTATTTAAATCGTTATAATTATATTATGCTTGAAAAATACATTGATGCCCTGGGGCTTACCGAAGAGGGTTTAAATTTAGAAGACGTTGAAAAACGTTTTAAACAACTTGCAAAAAGTTTTCATCCGGACGTAAACAGTACGAATGAAGCACACGAAAAAATGAAATTTATTATAAATGCACGCGAGAAACTCCGCGAATTTTTACAATATTCAATTGTAACTAAAACGGTTTCTACTCCTGAACGCGTTTACCATGAAATGCGCGAAGAATTATATAAATTAATTGAACGAGAATTTAAAGTTTTAGACGGGTATTTCTTGTGCAAAAAATTATGGCCATCTTTGGAGCAATATCACAAAATAATGAAAAATAAACCAGGGGTCGGCGCAAAAGGCGGTTTCACGGGCTTATTTAAGCATTGCGGTTTTATTAAACGTGTCTTTGATCATGAAAAAAACAAATACGTGTATAAGCGCAATGAATGCAGTATATCAAGCGCAATGAAACTTTTAAAAATTTTGCATAATAACGGTTTAATTAACAGTACGCAAAAAGGAACAGGTCGGGCTTCGCGTTTACGCGTTACTATTAATGAAGCTAATCTATCTAAATTTATAATCGACAATGCGCATATGCTAGGAATAAAGATACGAATTTTAGGATTTAAAGATGAACAGGACTTAAACGAACCCATAGGTGTTTAATGCTTACCTTCTTCGGTAACCACGTCGGTGATATTTAAATTTTGGCCGGCGGCGGCGGTAAGGACCTCTCCTTCTGTCCATTTGCCTTGCTCTTTTTTGTATACGCCTGACTTTTTCAATATCATGAATAATGTGTTCCCCTTGAAATTTATAATTTCTTAAATACCATTTACCTTTCTTTTTTTCAAGCAAGTGTATTTGATCACGTACTTTATATTTATACATTGTATTGGGAGGGGATTTATAAACCCATAAACTCTGTACAAAAGCGTATTTGCCTTTTATATATTCATCGTAGATTCTGATTTCATATAAACGGGAAAAACTCGCTTTAAACGTTATTATTTTTTTCTTAGGGGCTTCTAAAAGAAAACGGTTTATCTGGTTGATCCAATTTGCCATTGTGCCTATTGAATACCCTGCTACATTAGAAAACCTATGAAAACGCAAATCAAGGTATAATTTTTTAACCATCCGGGAAGGTTTTCCGAGTTTAACTTTTTTTTTCTTTTTTGGATATACCTGAGTTTGCAATAAAAATAACGCCGTAACTGTTAATATAATATAAATTTTAATTCGTTGTTTCATATATTTATTATAACACCGTGAGCGTATAAGTACAACGATTTTTATTGATTTAATTTATACTTAAATTGATAAATAATAAAACCCGCGCCCATTAATGCGGAAACAACCACGCTTGCTCCCAAGCCTATCCAAACTCCCGGCAAACCCATATAAGTGGATAAAACATAAGCAAGGGGCACACCCACCAAGCCCACTCGCGTTAAAGTTAATAGAAGAGAAACCATACCCTTTCCCAAACCCTGAAATAAATGAGAAATTGAAATACCAATTCCCGCGACCCAATACACAGCAGCGAGTATGCGAATAAAAACTTTTCCTTTTTGTATTAATATGATATCAGTATTAAACAGCTTTACAACGGGTACGGCAAAAATAAATAGCAAAGCACCTAAAACCAACCCTGTTAAAGCATTGATAATTACACAAGCGTATGTGAATTTTTTCACACGGGTATAATTTTTTGCCCCGTAATTTTGCCCTGCAATTGTTAGAAGACCTGCGCCTAGACCTAACATTGGAATAATAACGAATAATTCAATACGTGCACCTATACCGAACGCAGCAATCGCAGTATTCCCAAATTTGCTTACAAGTTCTGTAATAAACCCGAGGGCAACAACCATTGACAAATGCTGAAGCATAACGGAAAAACCTACTCTGTAAATTTCAAGAAAATAGAAACCTTTAATATGAAAATATTTAAAATTAATATTAACGAGATTTTTTTTAGTTGCAAGTGTAAAAATAACGAGAATCGCGCCAATACCGTTTGCTAATATTGTGGCAATGCTTGCGCCTTCAATACCCATTTTAGGAATAGGTCCTAAACCAAAAATAAATATCGGGTCAAGTATTATATTGGACAAGGCAGATAATACTAAAATGTGCATAACTTTTTTTGAATCACCTTCACCACGCAAAATTCCGGCAAAAATTATTCTCATGCTTGCAAAAAACACAAAAATTGCCTGAATTTTTAAATATTTCCACGCTAAATCAAGAGGTTTGCCCGTACCACCCAAAAATCTTAACAAATCTTTACCTACAAAAATCCCTAGAAAAGTTATCGAGAAAGTTAAAATAATCCATATAGTTATTCCGTGCCCCGCGGCGTTTTCCGCTTCGTGCAAGTTTTTCGCGCCGATATTCCTCGCAATTAAACTTGCAAGTCCCACAGACGGACCTATTAAAACCGCAAATGCAAATTGCATGGGGACAAGGTTTAACGTCATAGCAGCTATATATTCTTTGCCTAATCTGGCAACAAAAATTAAATCTACGATTTGATAAAGCATATTAGCAAAAAAAGCCGTTGTCAATGGCAAAGAAACTCTAATAAGCGTTTTTACTATAGGTCCTGATAAAATATGATTAACGCGTTTTTCGTTGTTGCTAAGCATTTTATTTTCCGGATTTATTTATGAATTAAAGAATAAATATAACGAATTGATTTTTTTAAAACAACGATTAATCATAATAGTTTTTATAAAAAGAAAGCATTTTTTCCTGATTAAAAACTTATATTTAATTTTTATAGCTAAAAATTTCTAACCGCGATAATAGATATGTATGATTTTAAAAAATTTGTAGTTTTATACGCATAAGAATTATCAAAATTCCCATGCGTATTTAGTGTTTTAACGTTAAAACATAAACTACAAAATAAGTAAACCCCGTAAAAATATCACTCTGCGTTTAATTATTTTCAAAGCTACAATATTTGAGTACAGATTTTAGTATTTCTGTAACGAGTTGAGTGTTATCGTCATCGAGTTTATAAATCATATTAATTAATTTTTTCTTTTTTTGGTCTTTTGAGATTGCTCCTAAAACAGCATCATTTGTTCCGGCATCCGGATCAATAAAAAAATAGGAAATATCTACATTTAAAGCTTTAGATAATTTTTCTAAAGTTTTTAATGACGGTAGGACCAAATCCCTTTCAATACGTCCAATGTAGGTATAATCAATACCATCCTCAACTTTTGCAGCTAATTCTTTTTGAGTATACCTGTACTTTGTCCGCAAATCTTTAATTTTTTTGCCAATTTTCATAAACCACTCCCATATTAGTGCATTTTAACTTCCAATCTAAAGATTATATTAACAAAATTATTTACATTTATCAAATAAAATCTTAAAATTTGAAATTTATTGTTGTTTTTAAAATGCACAGATCGTTATAAAATAAATATACACCATTTTTGTGTAAAAAATCAATATATTTTTTATTATACAAAAAAAGTTCAACATTTATTATAAAAATTAATTTTTTATTCAAATCCGGCAACGTAACGTGAAACAGGAAGAATATAAATTGCTCTTGCGTGATCCTGTATTTCAACCAATGGTTCATAAATAATTCCCGAATATCTAAAACCGGATTTTGTTTCGGTAAAGCCCTTAACAAGATACATTTCGCCTGATTTTAAATCTGCTAATATGTTTCTGCGTTCAAGAAAACCGCCGATAAAGGGAACCCAAAGAGCAAGCCCGGTAATGAAAGCTATTAAAAAACGCAATGTTTTGCTAAAACTATTCATAAGAAATATTAAAATAAAGAATGTTAAAACACCGGCTAAAAAATAATAGAACATTTCTCTGCCCGTAGATTTTATTTTTAATAATAATATATCGGCAATATAATCGGGTATAGGGATTATTTCCCTTTTATTCATATCGTTCAAGGCGAAAAACTAGACGTGAATTTTCACTGAAATGAACAGCGAATTTATTATTAATATGTCCGTTTAATTTATTAAAAGCGTTTTCATCAATTTCAAATTTATTACTCTCACCGAATTCCACAAAATAACGCGCTTTTAGTCCTTTTTTCTTAAAATATAGCTTAGAAAGTTCAGCCTTTAAAATACACATACGGTTTTCTTTAAAATCTTTTCTTATTTTTGACCCGGCAAAATATAAAAATATTATTCCGCTAATTAAAATTACTGCTGGTAAAATTGCCAAAAGAAGCCATAATTTAGAACCAAAACTTTTCATTGTAAAAAAAACGCTAAAAAACCATATTACAGCGAGAATACCTATGGTAACATTGACTTTAAAAATTAACCTAAGGCGTTCTCTCAAAATATTTTGTTCGTCCTCTTCCAAAGTCCTATATTCTATTTCCATATTTTTTTATCCCTGATTATCTATGTTTATTATAATTTCATATAACTCAATATGCAATTTTTTTATTAATTACAAACATTTTTTTACTAAAACACTATTACGTATCCGGTCTATCGGGAAAACGTCTTTGCGTTGGTGGATTATCAGGTGAATTTTTATCATAATCCATTTCTAACGGATTAATTATAATCTCAACACCAAAAATTGTATCGCGTTTTATAGTTTTAGCAACGCTAAATGCTTGTTTGAAGCTACCTTTTGACAGTTGCCTCAATAATTCGCCTTTTTCAATGTCTGTAGTTGCAACGATAACGGATAAAGAAAAAAAGTTATCATTAATTTCCTCATCCGAAATTAATTCTTTTTTCTCCGTTTCTATTACATGTATAAATAAACGCTCTAAATTTAAAAAATCGACTGGTTCTGAAACATTGAAACGCGCTTCTTTTAAATTATTGTTATTTTTCAATAAAAAGTCAATAATATCAGTAAAAAGTATATGCAAGCCGGATTCACCTATTTCTTCATAACGCTTTCCAATTTCATCAACGTGATTTTCCAAAAAATCGGGAACCACAGCATAAAATTGTATTAATAATCCACTATTCGTTTTCATATTATATCCCGTTGTATAACCTTGCCCCTAAATATTCGGGCAAACCTTTCTTAACAATTGCTTTATACGTTTTATCAATATTATATTCAATATTCCTGAAATTAACTTCAAACGAAGCGTTATCAAAAATACAATAACAAGCTTTAGTAGTAACCCCGCCTCTTGGCTGGCCAATACTGCCAGGGTTAATAAAAAATACTTTTTCAGATTGTTTTTCAAGAAAATGCTTTCCTGGGCTTGGCAGTTCGAAACTTCCTTTTCTTGAAAGAAAGGGAATATGTGTATGACCGAAAAAACAAAACTCTTTTCCGGGAAAATCACTTTGCAATATTTCAATATTCAAATTAAGTGAATTAACATCAAGAATATAGTCAAAGGGCTCGTTTAGAGCGCCATGAACAAAAAGCATATCCTCGTATTCGGCAAAAAAAGGCAAACTTTTTAAATATTCCATATTATCTTGGCTAATATTTTCAATAGTCCATTCAACTGCATTTTTAGCGTACATATTAAAATAATCCGTGCTTAGTACTCCGCAAACAGCGGCATCGTGGTTTCCCATTAAGCATTGAATATTGTTTTCCCTAATAACGTTTATACAAGATTCGGGTTCAGGACCATAGCCCACTATATCGCCAAGACAAATTATCTCATCACAATTCATTTTATCAATATCATTTAAAACTCTATTAAAAGCTTCAAGATTTGCATGTATATCACTAATTATAGCGAATTTCACGGGCGTACAAACCCCCGCTTATTTAAAATTTTTCGTACTTTGGGGCTTCTTAAAAAAAATACAAAATCGATCATCTCAATCCCTTTATAATTACGCGGTAAAAAAAAATGATACGTTATTGATAAAGGATATTTTTTATTTATTATATTTTCACGGTTAATTTCAACAGAGTCGATTGTTAGTATTTTACACTGTTTTAAGTCCATACTAGCCGGAACAAACCCCACTGATTTAGGTTTAACGGCAACGGTTTTAATAATCGATTCTGTGGTTTTAAAAAAACTAAAATTTGTGCTAAAATATTTCATATTTACTTTTTTCAATAAATATTCATGAATGGAATATAAATTATTAAGCAAACAGACCTCAATATCCATTATAGATAATTCACGCGTTTTTTCAGTTAGCTCTCTTATTTTAAGGGGATTATATCCGATTTTTTTTATTTTTTCTTTTATTACTTCTGTCCATTCCAAAGTTTTGTATGAAAGAATATTTTTTATAACTTCATATTGTAAATCATCAATCGGGTTCTCTTTAGAAACAATTACAGCAACGGCATCACGCGTTATCTGATATGCCTGCACCTGTTTATTTTTCCGTTTTGCATAATTATTTTCAGAAGTGTTAAATAGCCTCCCTGCGATAGCAAAATCACACGTTCCGTCAAGATACGAAGCTATGGCCCGAGCATCTTCCACCGGTTCAAAAGTTAATCGTAAATACGGATATTGCTTGTTAAATTCAGGCATAACTTCTTGTATTGCTTTTAATAAATTGCGCGGACCCTTTATTTTATACGAAAGTATATCCTTATCCCCGCTGCATCCCAAAAAAACGTATACAATAAGTATTGTTATTAAAATTAACTTTGTTTTCATATTTTCTCTGAATTTAAATAACGTATAATGTTAAAATATAAAGATAATGTTCATAAGGTCAATAAGTTTTCTTAATACTTACGCTATTTCTGCCTTTCTTTTTAGATTCATACATTGCCATATCTGCCGCATCAAGTAAATCTTTTATACTTTTATCTTTTATATATTCGGCAACACCAATTGAGGAAGTAAAACCTATTTTACCTTGCCCGGTATCTATTCTTGTGTTTCGAATTTTTTCAAGTAAACGCTTTGCTAATATTTCAGCGCCTTTAATATCGGTATTAGGAAGCAAAACCAAAAACTCATCGCCTCCATATCTTCCGGGTAAATCAATTTCATCCCTAATATTGGAATGTAATATTTCGGAAAGCTTTTTTAACACTTTATCCCCTGTGCTATGACCATAGGTGTCATTAAAATCCTTAAATTTATCAACGTCAAACATTATTATACTTAAAGTACCACCGTAACGGTTTATCTTTTTTATTTCCTGTTCAAGCATCCTGCGAAAAAAATGTATATTAAAAAGTCCGGTTAAACCGTCTGAAATTGCCCATTTAAATAATTTTGCGTTTTCCATGGTTGCAGTAGCAATATTTGCCACCGTGTTTATTGCTTCTAAATCCATTTCATCAAAATGCCGTTTGCCTTTTTCGTTAACAAGCTCTAAAATGCCGATAAACTCTTTATCAACAATTATAGGAACGCAAATTGCCGAAACAGGTTCTATTTTTAAAAGCTCGTCCACTTTTGTGTCATAATAACCTTTTTCAAAATCATCAAAAAAAAGCACCATTTTTTTTTCATAGGTTTGGCCTATATGAC
>CAYUYT010000153.1:0-8876 GCA_964449345.1 uncultured Spirochaetia bacterium
GCCGTTAACTGTACCGCTCATCATATTTGCAGTTCGGGAACGTTTTTGTTCGTTGATGAAAAAGGCAATACTGTACCGTTTACCCGGTTTATTAAATACGAAAAATTGTTAAACGACCTCGTTAATATGAACGGTAAAATTAAAAACAGTAAACATCAATGGTATTATAAATTAAAACTCCTTTCCGTTTTGAAAAAGAATTTGGTTAAGGGGGAAATGCCTGAAGGTTTAACTTATTCTAGGTTTTTAAAGACCTTGCGCGGATTTGTACAGAAAAAAGTCCGCTGGGATGACAAATACAAAGGATATACTTATAAAACTTTCTGGATGGCCGGAATGCATTTTATGGATAACTATAATTATGAAATTGAACGCGTTGAACGCTGCGTAATTCATTACGTTGCGCCGGACAAAAAAATATATCCTTTTTGCACCTATAATTCAGGTTATCAATTCCGCCATAAAATAGAAAAAGATTATATCAAATAGAGATAAGTTATAAAATGCTTGATAATGAAACCGGAGTTTATAAATGCGATATGCACGTACACAGTTGTTTCAGCGGGCATAGTATTCACCTTAAATTTTTTTATCCTCATGACAGCTTTTCAAGCCCTGAGAAAATATACTTCAAGGCAAAAAAAAGGGGAATGGATTACGTTACTATTACCGACCATGACAGTATTCAAGGGTGCCTTGATTTTTTAGGGAAATACCCTGATTGCAAAGACTTTTTTATTAGCGAGGAAGTATCAACGTATATTCAGGAACTCGGTATACCTATTCACATTAACGTATACGATATTACAGAAGAAATTCATAACGAAATTACGCAGATTAAATCTGATGCCACTGAATTAATTAAATATTTAAACAAACAAAGCGTTTATTATAATTTAAACCATTTTTTTATTTCAATGCCGGAAAATGATAAGTGGCATCATTATTACGACTACGTTGATAAACACTTTAATTTCCTTGAAGCCTATAACGGCGTTCAAACAGTTACTCAAAACGGGATTTTTGAAGAAAATACGTATTTTAGCAAACGCGCTGTAATCGGAGGGTCGGACGCTCATACCCTTGACAGGGTAGGGAAAACGTATACAGTGGCTCACGGTGAAAATTATAAAGAGTTTTTAAAAAACGTATTTAACGGTGAAAGCGCTCCTGAGGGCAAGCACATGAATTTTATCAAGCTTTTCTATGAGTTTAATAAAACGTATCTGCAATACGGTGTTGATATATTAAAACCTAAGAAAAAGCGGTTAAATAATTTCCGCGGATTTAAACGCTTTATTAAAACGGTTTCATGGCTTTTTTTTACTCCTTGTTTTGCGGCGGGCTCCTTAATTTTAATTGTAAAATATTATTTCGGATTGAAATTTAAGAGACATAAATTGTATAAAGAATTTTATGCTAATTACAGCGAGGAAAAACAAAATAAAGGTATTAATGTAAATGAAACGAAGACGGAAACGGCTTAAAAAATATTTGGAAATTGAATCACGCATTGCATTTCAGCACGTTGACCCGTGGCAGGTTATGTGGTACGGCAACTATCTGCATTATTTTGAGCTTGTGCGCATGGAGATTTTACGCCTTACTAATATGCTGCCGCAAGATTTAGCAAGCGAGGGTGTTATTTGCCCTATTATGAATTTAAACGTTGATTATAAAAGAGCGGCGTTATGCGATGAGGAAATAATCATCCGTGGAGGTGTTGAAAAATCGCAATCCGCCTCTCTAGATTTTGTTTTTGAAATATACGGCAAACAAAAAATGGATTTAATTGCTGTTGGTACCACGAAACAGATTTTTTTAAACGAATCCGGCGCAATGCTTTTCTACATTCCCGATTTTTTAAAATCCCGCGTTCATGAATTAACGGAGAAATTTCAGAATTGAAATAATTTATCTGAAATTTTGGGGTTATAATAAATCTTTTTCGTTTCCGCTATTACGGAATAATTGTATTTATAATGCGAGTAACGCCTTAACTTTGGTATAAAAATGCCTTTTGAATAAATGTAATTTGAATACGTTGTTTTATTGATTTTTTTGTCTTTATTTATTTGCGTTTTTGATAAAAGAATTAAGTATTTTTTATCAAACCTGTATTTTATGACGCTTTTTTTGCGCGTGTATTCTAAGATAAAATTATATTGTTTTGTTATAATCCGTGAAGGCGTTTTACTTTGTTCTAGTTCGGGGTGAAAATAGACTTTTTCGATATTAATTCTTGATTGCTTTACAAAGTTTTTAAACTTAAGGTGTTTAATTGCAGTATTGTATTTAGTTTTGTTGCGGTTTTTTATAATATCAAAAAACAAAACTCCCATGGCATTTACAGCTTTAACCCTGAATTTATCCGGCCTTTTTATTAAAATCGTTGCGATTACTTCCCTGTCTCCGTATTTGCTTTTAAAAACGAGGTTCTGAATTTCTTTGATATTCTTTTCTGAATTATACCTTTTAAAAATTATTCCAAGTGATTTTTCCGGGTATAATTTTTTAAAAGGCTTTGGAAATCCCGCCGTGTCTATTACGTTGTTTTTTTGCGTTTTGCAGTAAACTAAAAACGTTGAAAATATTATCGTTGTTATTAAAATAGTTCTTTTGCTAATATCCATATTATTTTTACCGTATCGCTGAATTTTTTGTAATGCGTTTTATATTCGGCTAAATCATCGGGATAAACCGCTTTAACTTTTACGTTTTTAATTTCAATTTTCTTTTTCATTGCTTTGATTAAAAATTCCGTTTCATAACCAAACCGCTTAGCTTTAACTTTTATTTTTTTTATAACTTCTGCGGGGTATAAGCGGTATCCGCATTGGCTATCGTGAACGGGTTTTCTGTAACGCAGTCTTAGCCAGCGGTTAATCAACGTATTGCCAGTACGGTTTGAGGAAGGCATTAAATGAAATTCATCGCTTCTGTCGCCGAGGTAAATAAAACCGTCCCCGTATTTTTCGTATGACTCAACAAAACGCGTTAAATCTTTAGGCAAATGCTGGTAATCCGCATCAACGGTTATGCAAGCGTTATATCCGTTTTCAATAAAGTATTCAAACCCGCGAATAAGACCTGCGCCTTTGCCCTTATTTTTTTCAAAAATTATTTTCTTAACTTTTTTGTATTTATCAATAACGCTTTGCGTATTATCCGTTGCCCCGTCATTAATAACGCATATATCATATCCGAATTTTGAAAAATTTTCAATCACTTTGCCGATAGTTTCTTCCGAATTATATACAGGGATTAATATTAATATTTTTTTCTTTTTGTTCAACTTTTAAACTCCTTATAATATTCTTGCAGTAATTCCGTGTTTTTTTTATAAGGTGGATAAGACTCAAGATATTTATAGTAATATTTTTTAAATGCTTTTTCGTTATTTAGAAAATAATAAATTTTTGCAAGCAGAAATAATGCTTCAGGCGAATTCGGATTTAACCCTAAAGCAAGTAAAGCTTTTTGCCGGGCTTTTTGATAACGGGATTTTTCAAAATGCGTTTTACCTTTAGTTAACGCGTTCCTGAATGATAAATATTTTTTGTATGCTGATGATTTTAAAAACTTTGATTCGGAAATGTTTATTAATTTTGCATTATTTTTTTTTAGTACGCTGAAGAGGTTAAAATGAACGTATTTTCCTAGAGTATGCGGCGGTTTGCCAACGTAAAAATCACCTGTTTTAGGGATAAATACAACGGAATGGCTTGCAATGATTGCGTTGATTGCGTTCCTGTTTCCCGGAGCTAATGCCCTCCCGTTTATCCAATTCATGTCCCGCAAAGTTTTTACGGCAAGCTTAGGTGTGAAATTACCTTTGTGCTTTTTTAAAAGAACTTGCAGGCGTTTTAAACGCGTAAGCGTTGTTAAATATTTAATGCGTTCTTTATTCACGCGGTCGTTTTTGAAAACTTTTGTACGGAAGTGATTCGTTGCTCCGATATTAAATTTACTCATTTTAATTATTCCCGTTTTGTTAGGGCTTTTTTCAATTAAAACTGCTTTTTTGGTATTTGCGTCAGTTATTAAAAAACTATCAGAAACGAAGACCTTGCCTTTTTTAATAATACTTATTGCTTGTTTTAAGGTTGATGCGTTTTCAAGCACAATGCGCAAAAGAATTGAAGTCGGTGTCCCGATACGGACTTCATCGTCAGTACCTGCTGCGTTTAAACTTACTGCAATTTTTTTTGCGTTCATTCCGCTAACAACGCCTGACATTCCCGGCCACGCAACACTGACGAATGGAATTTTACCTTTTATTTTGTAATAAATAACGGCTTTTTTTTTGTCGAAAATTTCCCCCGCTTCAAAATCAAAATTGCGCGCATGAAGTATTCTTCCGTTTTTCGTTTTTGCGCTAAACGCGGTGCACCCTCCTATTCTGTATTTCTCCATCATGTATTGGCCTATATCATGTATAGCGTGATAATAAAGTATGCGCGCATAAGTGGGAAATCTATGCTTGTATTTATCTATTTTTTCATACGCGCGGGCTAGGGCGTATATTTCATTTTTAAGATAATCCGGAACATAATCTTCAAGTTTATTGAATTTATATATAATAATAAAACCGGCTATGAATTGAAAAAATTTGTTAGTTATAAGTTTATCAAATTGATTGAACAATTCATTATCGAACAATGCCATTTCTTTGCCTGACAAGATTCCGAATGCGTATCCTGCTTCAACCCTGTTTCCCGTAACGAATATTTCCGTTATACCGCTAGAAACGCGTTTCCAGCTTTTACCGAAATAAATCTTGCCGGTTTTTTTAATAGTTTTTTTATTTCGAATACGTTGTGATATTTTAATCTTAGGAACGGGAAAAGTATTATAACGCTCTATTATAACAAAGGACATAACCATAAGAATAGAAGATGTAGCGAGTAAAAGAGATATGAAAATAATTAATAATGTTTTTAGTACGTTTTTGAACATATCATTCCAATGTGTATTAAAATAAGGAGTTTAAAATTTATTAATAATACTTTCCTGCTGTATGATTTTTTTGATTTTAAATCCATAAATAAAATTTGTATAAGTGAAATATTTTACATAAATATTTTATTCTAATAGTTTATGCTTTGTTAAACACTTAAAACTTTTGTTATCATCAAATAAATTATACTTAATGCGTATAATGTACTAACCTATTTAAAACGCGTTTTTTTGTCAACATGAATTATTTTGTTATGATTTTATAAAATAATTGAATAATAGAAATCGCGGTTTTATATTTACGTTGTTTGTTTTCGTGAATTGGTATTAATATTTAACAAGCTTATTTAAATAGGAAAACGGATATGCGTTTAAAATATTTTATTATTACTCTATTCATTTTTTTTATATGCCCTTGTTTATTTGCAAATGAGAATAAACAAATTCAGGGTTTATCTGCTTTTGATAATATACCTAAAAGAGATTATTTTTTCGTTTTTAGTTATGCTTATACTTATTCGGAAAATGCGGTTAATTTTGAATCTATAGTTTCTTTTGCAATAAGAACTTCTGATTATCCGGTAACGCGTTTGCATGAAGATAAGAAAACGTTTTGGTCATGGATGCTGTTTTTTTCCAAATCAATTTTAGTTGACCTATTTTTATCGAGTTTAAGCTCAATTTATCATCACGATATATTCGGGCACATGGAATTAAACAGGATGTACGGCGGGGAAAACCATGCACTTTTATTCAGGATGCCTCCTCCGTATACCGTCAGCGCGCCGGGGCTTTATATGTCTAAGTATCCCGAAAGTTATGATAGATATATGCTCGTTAGCGCAGGGGGGCTTGAGTCTAATACCGTATTTGCCCATAATATTAACCTTCGCTGGGTTAAAACCGGTGTTATTCACTATGCTGATTTTTGGAATTACATTATGAATAAGCTCTTTGTTTTAGGATACATTGCGTATACCACGGAAGACAAAATAAACGGTTATTTATATCATCTGAACGACGTTGCAACGTGGATAACGCAACTTAATTACAAATACGGATATAACAGGCCTGAGAATTATAAATTCAAAAAGAGTACTTTGACGCTTTGGAGTTTGTTTTATTATATAGACCCTTTTCCCGTTTTTGCATTAATAGCGTATTTTAAGGCATTAATTTATAATGAAAAGCATATGAAACTGCCGTTTATTAATTTTGGCAAAGGTATAAAGTTTTTACCCGGTTTCCGTTTATCGTTAACGCCTTTCGGCCCCGAGCTTTATATTGATTTGTTTTTTAATATTGGAGATGATTTATATTTAAACGTTTATCCTAGAATCGGGGACAGCACTTTTCGCAGCTTCGGCGGTCTCGGTATCAAAGTCTACGGAATTAAAATATTAAAAGGTAAAATTGAACTCGGTTTTACACTTGAGTTTTTTAGCCAGCCCGAAGAAACGGAAAATATACACGGTTACGAACGTATCCCTGAACAAACACATGACCCTTCTATACTCGACGGTTATTCATCTCTTAATTCTGCTATCTCTTATTCAAAAGAAACGAAATTCGGTTTTGCTATTTATGCGGATGCAAATTTTATGGTTACGCAAACATTGTTATTATATTTACGCATTGGTTATAAAATGAAAGGTTACATTATGGGGTTTACTCTGGATGAATCCTTTATATTCAGGGTAGGTATGGGTTTTGAAATGTAACAGGTTTGAGGTGAATTGAAATATGAACATACTCCTTTTATTTCCTTTTCTTGATAATATGTACGGTAAAGTAGGTTTTTTGATACCCCCTTTAGGTATAGGCTACATTGCTTCAAGCCTCCTCGAAGATGGCCATCACGTTGAGATAATTGATTTTAATATCCGTGAAGATAAAGACATTACAAAAATAGATTATGCGGCATACGACTTCGTGGGTATTTCCACAGATACAACGAAATATTATAAAGCACTTGAGATTGCAGAACAGGCAAAAAAAGCAGGCACATTAGTAATGTTCGGCGGCCCTCATGCTTCATTTATGGTTGATGAAATATTGTCAACGGGATACTGTGACGTTGTAGTTATAAACGAAGGCGAAATAACCGTAAAAGAATTATGCGAATGTATTGAAAAAAACCGTATAAAATTAAACCCTACGGAACTTGCAAAAGTTAACGGGATAGCGTATTTACAAAACGGGGGCGTTGTTTATACTAAACCCCGCGCTTTTATCGAAGACATTGATACAATTCCTTTACCTGCACGGCACATAATGAATATGCATAAGTACCGTGAACTTGAACTGCAGAAAAGAAAGATAACATCCATAATAACTTCCCGCGGCTGCCCCTTTGATTGTAAATTTTGCTCTACATCGCGTTTTACAGGGCTTCGGTGGAGAACGCGTTCCGTTGATAGTATACTTGAAGAAACCGAAGAGCTAATGGATAGATATTCCTTTAATGCAATTGCTTACATGGATGATAATTTTACTTTAAAACCCTCAAGAGTAATCGAGCTAAGCGAAAAAATCATTGAACGTAAATGGGATTTATACTGGTGGTGTTTTTCCCGTTGCGATACGATTGTTAAAAACGAGAAAATGGTAGAAAAAATGGCTGAAAGCGGGTGCAAGTACATTTTTTTGGGGATTGAAAATCCCGACCCTGATATTTTGGATGGCCTTAATAAGGGAATAAGCGGAGATGCAGCAATTAAAGCTGTGAAGATTTTAAAGAAACACGGTATTGATACACTTGCAAGTTATATAATCGGCTCACCCGAAGAAACGGAGAAAAACGTTAAAAATACTGTAAAGTTTGCTAAAAAAATGAACACAGGCGGTGTACAATTTTCAATATTGACACCGTATCCGGGCACTGTTTTATTAGAAGAACTTAAAGATAAAATAATTGATACTAATTGGGAAAATTATGATTGTATGCATCTTGTTTTCAAGCATAAAAATTTTAGCCCCCAAAGGCTTCGTGAATTGCTGAAAAAATCTTACATGAAAGTTTATCTTACCTTTTCGCGAATTATTAAAGGGATATTTTCAACTTTAATAGGTAAAGGTATTAAAATCAGTACTATAAAAAATATGATTAAAAATTTTAAAGCGGATAAATAAACGCTTTTATCTTCTAACTTTTTTATTTGGGCGGTATTTTTTAAGAAAGTAAAAGCCGTGTTTTTTTGCTATTTGCTCCCTTAATTCTTTACTAATCATTTTTTCAAATTTTGATGCTTCTTTTTTAGTAGGGTAGGTTATTGTTTTATTTTTTTCAAGCAATTTATAATCTACACTATACCAGTAAATTTTATAATTTTGTTCGATAGTGAAAATCTGAAATTTCATTACGGCAATGATTAAATGTAGAAAATCGCTAACCAAAATAAATGATTTAAATCCGTGTTTTTTGCAAATATCAATAGAATGCTCTGCGTTCTCCCACGTTGAATCTGCTTTTATTTCGAGAATAATATCGCGTTTTTTTACACCGAGTTCCACTGCATATTTTTTCATTAATTCGGCTTCGGATTTTCCTTTAACAGGGTTTCCGCCGGTTAGTATGATTTTATCAGCATATCCTTTTTTATATAAATACACTCCTGCTGCAACGCGGTTATCCTGAATAAATGACGGTGTGCCGTCTTTATCAATTGTATAACCTAAAATGACTATTACATCGGCTTTTTTGTAATTTTCTTTTTTAAAATCAACGTTTTTCAGTATACTATTGCAGGAAAATAAAAATAATAAAATTGATACAAAAAACGGAATTTTAAGAAACAAAGATTTAAAAAAGTTTTTTCCCATATTTTTATACTAATAATACTTTAAATTTTATGCAACCGAAACTTTAAAGTGTCGGTTGAAAAGCAATTACAATATACAATACTTTGATTTTAAAA